>JAHEHB010000131.1:0-10826 GCA_024644775.1 Deltaproteobacteria bacterium | reverse complement strand
CGATGAATTCGCCGCTATGCTCCTCCTTTACACCCGGGAGGAAGGGGCTGAGTTTATCCCCGAGGCCATCTGGGGTTTCGCAGATTTGTGGCGCCTTGTGGGAAAGCAAGGTGGAAAGACACCGTGGTGGGACGAACATACCGACAGCATGGTCCGTTTCGGCAACATCCTCTGTCTTCTTTACGGCAGCTCACCCAAGGAATTCCAGGGACTGATGGATAAATACATGAAAAAGCAGGAGCGGAGACAGTACTTTTGCCGCCAGGAATATCCTGAAAAGCAGGCCGCTTGGATGAAGCTTCTCAAAGATCACCTGACCGAGAGCGGCATCCAACCGAATGGCAAGGCGACAGTCGTCTACGGTGAGACCAAAACCGAGTTTGGCCGTAAATTTGAACAGACGCTCAAAGACGAACGGATTTTTGAAATGTTGGCCGAGGGTATCTCAAAGGGTTTCGCCCTGCCCTACGATATTCAGATTGTCCCGAAGGATTGCGGCCAGGCCAACGCTTTCTGGGATTCGGAAAACCGTCAGATCATTATGTGTCACGAAATGGTAAAATTCTACACCGATCTGTTGGAAAAGGAATATGCCGGTGGGGGCGGCGGTCGGGGTGAGGATACCGGCGGTGGTGGAGGAGGAGGGAAAGACGACACCGGTGGCGGGGGCGGCCAAACCGAAGAAAAACCAAACGACAGCCGAATTTTCGGAAAGTGGGGCGGACGGATGGATGACCGGGGTATCACTTATACCTGGGGTCTCGCCCTGGCGAATAACGGCCGATACGAATTCCTGCATGAACAGTGGCGGTTGGGTATGCGATATTATGTAGAGGAGCAGTCGGGTGCCTACACCGCGCAAAATGGGAAAATTACCTTCATACCTCAGGACGGCTCCAATGTCGGCGGGAGGATAAGTTACAACTATGCTTTCCAGAACAACCTGTTTACGTTAAAGAGTGTTCCACTCCTTCAAGGTGGAGATATGATCTTTCATAGACTACAGTAAAGACTCAGATCGGACCATTACCCAATGATACCGCCGGGGCACGCTACCAATCACTCAACGTTGGTGCTCCAGCGGTTTTTTAATGGTTAATTTTATTAAAAGCGGTCAACTCCATCGCCAGAAGGGGCAAAACTTTATCGGCCGGCATCCTGGTCAGTTTGCTCAGGGGGATTTCATTGACCAGCTTCTCCATGATTAAGAGACCCACATAATAGCCCGCTTCCGGTGGAACCATCGTGTCATTGGGCTCGGCTCCGAAGTAAACCCGTTTCAGGCGGTGATCGTTCCGCCCGAGATTCTTTCTTAAATCCTCTGTCAACAAATGAAGGAGCTCATAGCAGCGGTTCATCTTTTCCACCGGAAAGCCCAAATAGACGCTGCGGCGTTGACCCGGGACGACAACCGCCGAAGCATAGGTCGCCAAGCCTTCGGTCCAAAGCGATCGGTAAAGCCCGCCTCCCGGCTGAAAGAACTGGAAATGATAAAGGTGGAACATCTCATGGGCCAGGGTGATATCTACCTGACGTTCATTCCCTTTCGTAAAGGCTTCCAAGCCGACGGCCAGTACATTCCTCTTGCCGACCACTAGGGCTTTGCCTCTGAAGCTGAAAGAGATGGTGATATAGAAATCGGTTGTGGGGGAAAAATCAGGAAGGTGTTTTCGAAATTCAGTTACCATGCGATGGATTCTTTGCTCAAATCCGCTGTTGAGACGGTTTATCTCTGTCATCCTGGGAGCCACTTCATCCCAAAATAGGCGGATGCAGACTTCCTTGTACCGATCTTTTTCCAAACCTTTCTTCCCCCGGTAGATGGCGTCTTGAAAGAATTGGGGGTATTTGTCTTCAAGCATGGAATCCCACTGGGTCAAGCGGTTTTCCCAGTCCTTTCCCAAACATTTCTGATAATAAGCTTGGAAGCGGTCGACCATATTCACAATCCGGTAGGAATCGTGGGTTTGGCCGGAAGGTTTTTCAGCCGTTTCGACGGGGGCCACGAATCCCATTGTTACCAGCACTATTGCGAAGATAACCAAATACCGATTCATTCCTTCCTCCTATCCGAGTGATCGATTATTAAATCTAATCAATAGATCGGATTAAGTCAATTTCCGCCCCACAGTAACAGTGATTCTCGATGAACATACAAGCAGGAGCCGGACGGTCACAGTTTTAGTAGCCTGACTGTTTGAAGCGGGTTAGTGAGTGTTGAACCGGACGTCTGAAAAGCATATCTTAATCCACTGTTCTTCAGGAACATAACCTTTGCCGGGTCGTTTCTCTTTGCCCTGTTACCTTTTTGTATCGGATCCGCTTTCCTTGTTCCGCGGATTCTCATTATTAACAAGCTATATAAGAAGGGTCGACGCGTCCGGGGAAGTGTGGAAGCCAAGGAGGACACGGTTGGGGGGCACTCCGGCACCAAGCTGGTGATTGCCTATTCCTTTGAAGGAATGGAGTACAGGTGTGAGATCAGAACTCACTGGATCCTAAAGAATTTGAATCAGAGAGAGGTCGTTACGGTGCTGCTGGATCCTGAGCTACCTTCCAGAGCAGTCCTGCCGGTACTGTACTCTTGATTGAATACAATTCAAGGCTTCTTTTGTTGTTTTCCTGAGTCGAAAATGGTTCAAACGCAAAGCGGTCTGCTTCGCAGACCGATTAAAGGGGTAAAGGAATCAAGGCATAGGGTGTAACTACTCCCTAGCGACACGAAAGCCTATGTTGTAGTCGCGGTAGTCAGGACCGCTCCTATCGCGAAAGGCCGACCGTATGCCCCCGCCCGGTCGTTCCACGAGCCGCCACGCAAAACACGCCTGTCTCCGGTTAAAGGCCCTTTCGGATCGGTCACTTTACGGGTTGGATACTTACCATACCAGTCCTGACACCACTCGCAAACGTTGCCGTGCAGGTCGTAAAGACCCCACGCATTTTCCTGAAAACTTCCAACCTCAATCGTCTTTTTACGATATTCCCAAATACTAGGTTAAGTTTTCTGTTCATCGCTGCCGGCCCTTCAAAGATTTTTTTTCTTTAACAACCCTCAATGTAAACATTTGATTACTGAGCAATAGAATCAGTAAACTATTGCATCGTACATGGAGCCTTCCTCTTGTGCCTTAAATCGCGAGTTCAATTTAAATATAGATTTTGGGGTTAATGATTTGAATATTCAATCGACGGAGTTTCAATATGAAAAATATGTCACAAAAATCATTAAAAATGTCAAGTGTTTTTCTGTTATCAGCGATTTTCATCAGCAAGATCAATGAGGACGGGTCGGCTGAAGCTATACCCCGAAAGATTGCAAACAAAATAGAGAATAAATTTTTGTGATTCAATTTTTCTGAATATAGCTCAAATCGACTATTGGGAAAGGTTCTATTTTAAATTTGAGCTTACTTTGGCAAAATAACCCCCGGCACTCCCTTTTATCAATTTCATGCGTCATAGTTGAGATCCCGACTCATACCTTGACATATAATCACCTTTTTGACATTCTTCATTAGGATAGTTTTAAGCCCAGACCAGTGAGCTCAGATCCATGCCACGAAGAGTTGTAGATCGCATAAGAGATAAGATTAGGCTTGGTCAGTACGACATGACAGCACATGCAATGGAAGAAATGGCTGACGACAATCTTGATATCCTTGATGTGGAACAAGCTATACTCGGAGGACGAATAGTCCGAACTGAGAAAGACGATCCTATAGGAACCAAGTAACGTTATAGAGGGAGCAGCAGTAGATCAAATAACCGCAGTTGGAGTCGTTGGACGATTTACTACCAATGCCGACCGTTATTTGATCATCACTGTCTATGAAATCACTGATTGAGAGGTGGCTATCATGTACGGTTACAAATGCGAGTATTGCCAGGGAACGGTCCAACCCCGAACCGTAAAGCGAGAAGCATTCAAACACAAAATTGGGTTTATAATCCTTGAAGATATTACCATTGGTGTCTGTGATGTGTGTGGGAATCGGTACTATTCGGCAGAAATCCTTCATGCTGTTCACGAAATCGCAACGGGAGCGAAGTTGCCCGAAAGTACAGAAGAAATTCCAGTAAGTCATTTGGCATAGTATTGGACATATGGAAAAAGAATTGAAATAATCTGATCTCACGCCATGTTAGACAAATGGCTAAAAAGATTATGTTACGTTGAATACCAATTTCCCTCCGCCTAAAAACCCATGCAACGTTTCCTGCTTAAATTTATAATTCTTGCAGCGATGCTCATCGGTTTTCCACTGTTCGGCATCCTTGTTGCCGATTATCCTATTGAAAGATACCTGGAATTTCCGCCGGAGAGCCGGTATGTGGTTCACACCCCCTTTTCTTGGACGGTTTTTTTCGCCTATTTGCTGCTTACACTACTCTTTGTGTTTCTTCTGGCGGTCAAGGGATTGCAAAGGAAAGAAAAACGACAAATATTAACGCCGGCAGTCCGTCGCTCCTTCCCCTGGTGGGGGTGGCTGGGCATCGTCTCGGGATGTATTGCCTGGATCCTGGCGTGGACACGGTTTCCCTGGTTCGCCGCGCTACAGCCCCACACATTTACCCCATTGTGGCTTTCGCTGATCTTAGTCGTCAACGCGCTTTGTTACCGGCAATACGGGCATTGTCTGATGATTGACAAATCTGGCTTTTTTTTAATCCTCTTTCCATTGAGTGCCCTGTTCTGGTGGTTTTTTGAATATCTCAATCGATTTGTTCAAAACTGGTATTACGTGGGAGCCAAGTTCGGTCCATGGGAATATTTCTGGTATGCCACACTCCCTTTTTCAACCGTTTTACCCGCGGTGTTGAGTGTTCAATTCTGGATGGCTCGATTTGGCTGGATTCAAACACGATTCAAAAATATTTATGCCATAGAAATCTCACATCCGAAGCTTCTGGCGGGGGCCACGCTTGTCACTTCCGGTTTGGGGCTTGCTTTCATCGGGGTGATGCCCAACTATCTTTTCGCCCTGCTTTGGATATCTCCCCTTCTTATCGTCGTATCGCTTCAAGCCTTGTTGGAAGAGCCACACGTGCTGGCGGGCATATCTCGAGGCAATTGGCAAGCGTTGATTTCAGCTGCTTTGGCAGCCCTATTTTGCGGGTTTTTCTGGGAAACCTGGAACGTCTATAGTTTGGCGAAATGGAAATATTCCGTACCCTTTGTTCACCGGTTTCTTATATTTGAAATGCCGATACTCGGCTATGCCGGCTATCTGCCTTTCGGGCTGGAATGTTTGGCGGTTGGAAATCTGCTTGAAGGCCTGCCGGCATTTACCAGAACTGCTTCAGTATCTGCTCAAACTGTTCATCCTCCTGGACGCTAATCGGGCGCCATTCCTCAGGAAGCAATTTCCGATACGTCGGTGTCGCAAACCGCTGGCCGATCAACAAAATTGCACCCCGGTCCTTTTCCGACCGGATCACACGCCCGGCGGCCTGCAGCACCCTAATAATGCCCGGAAACAGGAACGCATACTGAAATCCAAGTTGAAGATGATGGTCAAAATAATCTCGAATCAATTGTCTTTCCAAAGAAATTCCGGGAAGCCCGGGCCCCACGACGGCAGCACCGGATAATCTCTCGCCTGCAAGATCGATTCCCTCCCCAAAAATACCACCCATCACCACAAAGCCAACGAGCGTTTCCGTAGTTTCTGTTGTAAACTGCTTCAGAAATCTGTCCCTTTCAACTTCCGTCATCTCCGGTGTTTGAACAAGCGTCCGAAGCCGAGGGCGTTCCAAAACAAAGGAGGTATGGATCATTTTCATATACACGTAGGATGGAAAAAAAAGAAGATAATTTCCTTTTTTTTGTTCCACCAAATGAATCAGGGCCTGGGTCACCGGTGCAACGGTCACCTGCCGGTCCCGGTACCGCGTTGAAATACGGTCTGCTACTAAAACACGCAAATTCTCTTCCGGGAAAGGAGACGGAAGCACTCTTTTTTCAGCCGCATCCTCGCATCCAAGCACCTCTCTATAATAGTCGATCGGGGTGAGGGTTGCTGAGAAAAATACCGCCGCACTGCAGCGGGTGAGTGCGTCTCTTAGCGGAACAGAAGGATCAACGCAAAACAATTTTAGTTTCAGATCATTGCCAATCCTTTCCGTACAGGTTGCATAGGATTCGTTGTATTGTTCAGAAATTTTAATAAATCCGTTTACCGCAAAATAAAGATCCAGAAGATCCTCTCGATACGGTACTTTGATATTGAGGGTCAGCCAGCGTTCCGTCAGTTTAAGAAAACTTCGCAGCAGAGGAAATAATTCCTCAGGTGGATCTTTTTCTGCAAACCTATCTCCTTTTGCCTCACACTGTTTTCTCCGTTTGGCGAGCCAGTTATTTACTTTTCCCATGCTCCGATGTATGGCCGGAAGGTCGTTTTTCAAAGTGCGTCGGATATCTAAAAACGGCTGTTTCCGGATCTCAGAGGAAAACATCTCTCTTGCCCGGTCCACGAGGTTGTGCGCTTCATCGATGAGAAAGACATATCCGTTGTTTTCCTCCATAAAAAATCGTCGGAGAAACACCCTAGGATCGAACGCATAGTTGTAGTCGCAAATGATGCAGTCCGCCCATAGAGAAAGTTCTAAGGAAAGCTCAAACGGACATACCCGATGGGTGTGAGCCATTTCAATGATCGACTCCCGATCCAACGCATCTTTTTGGAAACTCTCCTGTAACGCGCCGTTGATCCGGTCGAAATGCCCTTTAGCATAGTCGCATTCTTCAGCCGAACAGGCGTTGTCAGGATGAAAACATATTTTTTCTTTCGCAGTGATGGTTAAGGATTTGATCCGGCCCCCCTTGTTCCGAAGTTCTGCCAACGTCTTTTCTGCAATACGCTTTCCGGTGGTGCGAGCCGTTAAATAAAAAATCTTGGGGGTCAATCCATCTCCAAGCGCTTTTGCAGCAGGATAAATCACAGCCATCGTTTTTCCGATACCGGTCGCGGCTTGAAAGAGAATCTGATTTCCTCCTCTGATCGTTTGGTAGACATCCACCGCCATTTCCCGCTGCCCGGGTCGATACGTATCGAAAGGAAACTCCAGAAAATGTATTGAAGCGTCTCGAATTCCATACCAGTCAATCAGCACTTCTGCCCACTGAAGGTAACGATCGATAAGCGCTTGGAAAAATATTTCCAGGGTTTCAATTGAGTAGCTTTGTTGAAGTTCTCGGATCTCTCCGGTATCTAAGCGATAATAGGTAAGCTGAATGTCGATTTGGGAGAGGTTTTGTGAAAGCCCATACAAATATGCATAGCATTTCGCCTGACCCCAATGGAGTGGATTTTCTTTTTCATCGAGTTTATTAAGATCGGAAACAGTCGATTTTATCTCGTCTATCATGACCCGATTCGGCTCGTGATAAACACCGTCGATACGGCCACCGACAGTCAGCAGCAGCCGTTCGGTTTCGATTTCATGAGATATGGCGATTTCCGGTGTGTAGGTAACCGGGCGGGATTTTTGGATGTATTGGTGAGCGCGAATGCCTTCCACTGCCCGACTTGCGCCGAGAAACGTCTGCTCCAAGTCTCCGGACCGTAAAACATACTCAACCAGTGTCCGAACCGCGATCTGTAGTTTATGTTTCAATATAGGATTAACAGGACACCTTAAGAGCCTGTTTCCAATAGCTCTGCGGGCAGTTCACAAACAACATCACCGGTTTTTTTCGCTTCCACATAATGGGCGGCTGCCAATGCGGCCGTACATCCCTCTGCCGCAGCAACAACAATCTGACGGGCATATTTCTCCCTGAGATCTCCGATAACGTAGATACCGGAAATATTGGTCTCGCACTTCTCATCGGTGACCACGTATCCATCGGCATTCATTTTCGTTCCGGCAGGTACCAGCTTGTTATTGGGCACGAAACCAATAAAAATAAATACACCATCGGTATCCAATTCACGCTTTTTGGCGGTTTGTGTGTCTTTTAATTCAACCGCGCATACGCCCTCGTCATTGGCTTTAATTTCGGTGACCACTGTATTCCAAAAGATTTCAATATTGCAGTCTTCTTTGACCCGTTGTTGCAAAATCATGCCTGCTCGGAGCGCATCTCTCCGGTGAACCAAATAAACCCGTTTCGCCAGCTTACCGAGATAGAGGGATTCTTCCGCTGCCGTGTCGCCACCGCCGATGACGACCACGGTTTTGTTTCTAAAGAAAAAGCCATCGCAAACGGCACAGTATGAAACGCCCTTACCATAGTATTCTTCTTCGCCCGGGATATTCAATTTTCTAGGGTTACCACCCGTTCCGATGACGATTGAATGTGAAGCATACACATCACCATTATCGAGGCGGACTTTATGGTAGTCCAGACCGGGTTCGATGGCCACAACTTCTCTTGAAACCATTTCCAAACCGTATGATTGTGCATGCTCAGTGAACTTTTGCCCCAGTTCGGGGCCTCCAACATTGATGAAGCCTGGATAATTTTCAACTTCTTCCGAATTGGTCATCTGCCCTCCCGGCACGCCAACTTCGATCAAAACTGTGTTTAGTGCGGCTCGCATGGCATAAATTCCGGCGGACAACCCCCCAGGCCCCCCGCCGACAATGACCAGATCGTATATGTTATTCTGAGACATTCTGGACCTCCTGTTGTCCGTTAACCCTTGATGCTACGAGGCAGCAACATCTGGTGAAGCGGACAGATCGATCGTGGATTTTGGTAAGCGGCACCGGCAAATGCCGTCATATAATTTCGAATGGCATCCAACCGAACCACCTCATCCACAAGGCCATGCTGGGCACAGTAAATGGGTCGAGAATTATCGTAATAATCCTTAGCCAACTTGTTCATAGCCTCTATTATTGGATCCAACGGTCTTCCCGCATCTTGTTCCTTTACCAGCCGGCGTGAATAGCTCGCCACTGCAGCTGTCTCCCCGTGCATCACATAAATCTCTGTAGTGGGCGTTCCCAATGTGAATGCATTGTGTCGATTTGCGGTAGGACCCCCCATAATATAGTGCGCTGCAGCAGTACCTTTCCTGAGCACCACCAGCATCATAGGGACATCCGTTTGCTGAATGGAATAGATCAGCGCCTGACCGAGGCCCAGCAGTTCCGCCTTTTCCGCGATGTCTCCCACATCGATTCCACTTGTGTCTTGAAACCAAACGACAGGTATTCGATCCCGGCCGCACAAGGTGACAAATTCATTCATTTTGACGAGCCCCTGACGGTAGAGTTTACCTCCCATCGCGGGATAATCTGCATATTCAGGATAGTCTTTTCCGAGATACCCCTGCCGGTTTCCGATGGTACCGATCAAGTAACCATCGAGTTTGCACAATCCAGTATATACTTCGGGACCGTAATCGGGCCTAAACTCCATGTGTTCGCTGCCATCAACGAGACGCGCCAACACCTCATCAAAGTTATAAACCTGTTTTTGATTAAAGGGAATTAATCGATAAAGATCCTCGGCGGGGAATTTTGGTTCTTTGGGTTTCGCAACTCGAAAAAACTTGGGTTTGTATGCCGGCATGTCCTTCATATATTCTTTCACACCGTCCAGCACATCTTTTTCCTCTTCGTAGACATATCTGAAAAAACCGGTTTCATCATGGTGAATTTTTACGGTCCCCGGTGGTTCCGCCTTGTATTTTTGAGCGGCTTCAATGAGCATTTCAGCCCCTTCCATATCAAAATAACCTTTGGGAGACATTCCGCTGAGTATGCCGCCACCGCCCACGGCGATATTACAATTCTTGTGAGCAAAAAGGACCGTGGGGCTGATTCCCTGGTACCCTCCTCCCGCAGGGTTTGTGCCGTATATGGCGGCTAAAATCGGAATTCCCATTTGCTCCAGTTCCGCGTGTCGAAAAAAAGTGGTTCCAGACCCCCGGCGATCCGCGTAAAATTTTTCCTGATCGGGCAGCTTTACGCCGCTGCAGTTTACCAGCCAAACCAACGGTAGATTCAAACGCTTCGAAAGGTTGGTCACTCGAAAAACATTTTCAGCCTGTCCAGGCACCCAAGCGCCTGCCAGTACCTTGTTATCAAAACCGATGATGACCGCCCATTTTCCGGAAATTTTTCCAAGGCCATCAAACACATTGGTAGTGCCCTCTTCATTATTCTGGGGATTGTAGATCGTATGCAGCGGACACCACGTGCCCGGATCCACCAGATATTCGAGTCGTTGCCAGACCGTCCACTGCCCCCTGGCATTGATTTTTTCTTCGGGTATACCAACCGTTTTAACGTGTTCCACTACCTGAGCAATCTTGGCTTCTTCTTCTTTTAAAAGTTTAGCATTCTCTTCGGTGCGTCTAACGTGCGCTTCTTTAAGCGGACGGCCAAATTCCGTCATTTTCTCAAAGTAAGGTCTCATGTTTTAACTCCCAATACTCGGTGATCATTCACCGTCAATAATGGCTAACACATCGTCCTCTTCTACGGTATCCCCTTCTTTCACCTTTATCTCTTTAACAGTGCCTTTGCATGGGGAATAGATCGGTGTTTCCATCTTCATCGCTTCGATAATCAATGCTTCATCATCTTCTTCAATTTTTGCCCCAACTTCAATATTCAGTTGTAATACCTTGCCCGCCAGCGGCGCTACAATGTCATAATCCATACCGTCGTCCTCCGTATTTGATATTCAGTACTGTAATCTAACCCAGATGAGCCGGAACCGAAATTTCTTGCCACAAAGACACAAAGGAGGATTACTCAATGTTTTTCTTCGTGCCTTGGTGCCTTGGTGGCTAAAAGTAACAATTCAAAAATACAAACATTCAGCAGAGCACTATATCAGGGAATCGATATTACTGAAAGCTGAA
>JAHEHB010000476.1 GCA_024644775.1 Deltaproteobacteria bacterium | reverse complement strand
GCTAAAGGGTTATCCTGAAGCCGGCTATACCATCATCACCCGGGACAACTACCTTGATTTCATTTCTTCGTAACCATCAGATAACGCACTAAACGTCATGTTAGTTCACAAAAAATTGTGTTGATATATAACTTTGTACCGGAATGGAATGTGTAGACAAACCGATTAAGGAGGAACAAAAATGAAAAACACAGCCATCGCTATTGTCTTTACTATCTTTTCAATCTTTTTATTATTTCCGGTTTTCTCGGTACACGCACAAAGCGCAACAGACGGAAAAGACTGGAGTTTTGACCTTGTCCCTCTGTATTTATCGGGAATTTCAATAAGTGGTGATATGACTATAAAAGGGATTGAGTCTGAAGTAGACGCGGATTTCAGCGACATTTTAGACAATCTGAACGGAGTTTTTACCGTCCATTTGGATGCGGTCTGGAATCAGAAGTGGGGAGGATTCATCGATTTAAATTGGTTGAACTTAGAGGCCGATAAAACCACTCCCCCAGGCGGGACTGTTACACCGAAATTCACCTCAATTATATCTGAATTTGCTGGATTTTACCGCCTGAACAAAGATGCTCATACGTTCGATATTTTGGCGGGCATTCGCTATACAGATATGGATTTGAAATTGGAATTTAGCGGTCCGCTGGGTATACGAAAAGGCAACGAAAGTTGGGTGGATCCCATGTTCGGTCTGCGGTGGCGATGGAAATTTGCCGATAAATGGGCTTTCATAGCGCGGGGTGATATCGGCGGATTCGGTGCTGGTTCCGATTTTACTTGGAGTGGAATCGGCCTTATTGATTGGCGGCCCTGGAAAAATGTGGGATTCTTGCTTGGTTACCGTGCGTTGTATCAGGATTATGAAACCGGGAGCGGATCTGAAAAATTCGTGTTCGACGCTACCATACATGGTCCGTTGCTCGGATTAAACGTTAACTGGTAGCAGGCTGTTTTTTGGATTTTTCGACGGTCTCGCTATTTAATCCAAGCCTAAACACCCGATTTAAATAATCGTTTTTATGATTACTTGGCTTTTGTAGATAAGCAGATTATATTATTTTACGAGAAACAGAAATATCAACGGATTTTAACACGGAGAAATTTACCATGAATACCAATAACCGATTCAGATTGATAATTTTTCTATGTTTTTTTTCGATAGCGCCGGTCATAATATCGATGGCAGGTTATGCGCAAAGTCAAGATTACGAAATTCCGCCTATATTCAAAGCGAGCAAAATTCTCGATCCGAAGCTGTACAAGGGGCCGTCTCATAATGTTCATGAAGCGGTTAAAAACGATGGGTACATGAACGCTTATAAAATTTCTTCGGGTTCAGGGGAGTTTGAGGCTCGAGGAACGCTGCTTTTGGAAAAACGAATATTTGAAATTTACGCCATCACAAAGTTAAAGGAGATTTCGAGTTCACAAGTATTCATGGATGCTTCAAAAAAAGCAGGGGAAGACATTGTTATGGCCCCCGTTCGTGGAGCTAAAAAGGTATACGAAACAGTGAGTGATCCCGATAAACTCGCAGAAACCGCAAGGAGAATTCCAGGCGGCGTATCTCGATTGTTTAAATCCGTCTCTCGAACCGTCCAGTCCGGATATCAGGCTATCCAAGCAGACGACCAAAAAGGACAAGGAGAAAGTGGGGTGGGAAGTGCTTCCGGTTACGACGCGGCATCCGCCCTCGGTAAAAAAATGACGGGTTACAACAAAAACCTCAGAAAGTGGCAGAAAGCGATGGGCGTCGATCCATACACGCGTAACGACGTACTAAACAACGAGTTGGATCGTATTGTCAGCGTGGAAACGTCGGTCGGTTTTACATCTCGGCTTGTTCCAGGGATTCCTTCAGTTCCTTTTGTAGGAAAAGCGAGCAGTTACATTAATAAAACCGAACAACTGGGTTTGTATGAGGATCCTCAAGAGTTAAAGCGCCGGAACATCGATACAATTGCAAAATTTGAGGGTGCCTCTGAAAAAACTGCAAAAGAATTCGTAGAACACCAGTGGATCAGCCCGACGGTTCAATCGTTTATCATAGACAATTTAAACGCTCTTGCGGGGGTAAAGAATCGTGGTAATTACCTGGATCTCGCCATCCAGGCAAAATCTGTGGATGGGGCAATTTTATTCATGGAAGCATCTGAGATGCTGGTCTGGATTCATCAAAACGTCGAACCCCTCGACGAGCTGGTCGAGGGGGTGCGATTGCCGGCCGGTGTTACAAAAAACGGCCGGCTTGTGGTTACGTTACCGGTCGATCACATCGTCTGGACAGAGGAGATCACCACCATATTTCGTGATTTCAAAGACAGGGTAAAAAAGGAACACTCCGTGAAGAAAGGCGAGATACATATCACCGGAACCGCAACTAACAGGTGCAAATCGGAACTTAAAAAAATGGGGGCGACGGTTTTCGAGAAAGTAAAAACATCACAATCTTAATTATTATACGTAGATTTCGCTCAGAGCTCTCGAACATCCAGGATCGTTATTAATCGCCCAGTCCAAACAGCCCGGCGAGTCCATTTTTGACCACCGGCGCAATATTGAGGCTGAGCAGCCACTTGGGCCCAAAGGCATCAGATTTTTCCACATAGTAATTCAATTCAATCGACAGCTTCCAGGGCCTGCCGTTCCACACGACTGTTTTCCCCGCGTTGATTTGCAGCGGGACTGTCCACTGTTCACCTTCCCAGTCGTAGGTGATACTCGGAGCGCTCCCCACATTCCATCCTCCGCCCGGCAGAAAGACAAACAGCGGTTGAATGGTCGTCAGATTGATGGTGGCATCACCCCATCCGGCAACATCCCACTGGTGATTCGGAAATATTCCGTAGAGCCCTTTAGAATAAAATTTGGCGAGGAGCATTTCCGGCCCGAGCGCCCACTGCTTTGACCCCAGATCGTTGGTGGCTGTGGGCAGCGACGTAATCAGACCAAAGGCGAGCAACAGGCTGTCGTCCCTTTTCGGCGCATACGCCAGGTCGAAGACAATATCACCGAGACCCGTTTCCCCTTCAAAATCTCCTGTATCGGCGTTGAACATGGGTTGACCGACCAGCAGGGGTGCTGCCGGCCGCCAGATAACCTTGTCACCGCTGTCGAGAACGAAGGGCAGCACCGGCTGAAACAGCAGCGTGTAGCTCCATTGATCATCGGCATCGGGAAGATCTCCCTCGAACCAACGGAATTGGTTTTTGAAGTTCAGGGTGGCGACGGCGGTATTGGGATTCGATAACTCAGCGGCCAATTCATCAGCCGAAGGCGCTGCTGCCCCGCCACTGCTTCCTATATCTTTAGGCTCGGCCTTGACCACGGTAGTGCCTTCCGTTACCTCAAATTCGGCAACCTTGCCGGTGGTAACATCACGGGCACGGTAGAGATTCGGATTATCGCTGTTGCGTTCCAATCGATAGCAGATGGTTTCACCTCTGGCTGTCACACAGACCTGATCGTCACCTTTCACTTCCCAGGTTCTGGGGATTTCAGCACCCCAGGCAAACAGAGTTCCCGTTCCATCCGGGAAATATTCCCCCCGGCTGATTTCACCGTTTACCAGTGTACGTTGGGCCTTCATGACGCTCATGAAGTTTTTCAGGGTTTCAGCCCCTGTTACCGGTATCCATTCATTGGCTTGGGCTACTGTTGCTGCATTCAAGACGAGAAGGCCGCTTAAAATTATCACATACAAACGTTTCATCAATACTCACCTTTCCTTTTCATTTCTTTTAAAACGTAGGGTCAGCCGGCATCCTGACCTCGATACTCTCGGCAATGTAAGTGATGCCCACATGGTCGACACCCAGGAATTCTATCGTGCAGGCGATTGCGCCGGCATGTTCTTCGGGAACGATTTCGGTGGTCGGATTTTCGGTCACCACCACGTTGCACAAACGAAAATTCATGACGCCACCGGCTTCCGCAAGAGCCATGGATCGTTATTCCGGCGAACG
>JAHEHB010000130.1 GCA_024644775.1 Deltaproteobacteria bacterium | reverse complement strand
ATACCTCGTTTCAGGAAGCATCATCGTTTCTGTCGTATTAAGCTTGCCAACCGTCGGTCCTCTGTTGTTAAAAGCCCTTGTCGCCCAAGACATGTTTTTAGCAGGGACCATTGTGCTGCTTCTCGGTATAATGACGGTGATCGGTACCCTGATCTCAGATATCATGCTGGTTTGGATCGATCCGCGTATTCGATTGGAGGAATAGTCGTGGCAGAAGATACGGACACACCCGGCATGGAGGAGACGGTGGCACCCGATGCCACAGTAGCCGATGAGGAACGTCTCTATGTGGCCTCTCAGTGGCAGTTGATGTGGTGGAGATTCCGCAAGCACCGCTTGGCCATGTTAGCCGGTGCGGTGGTGATGGCCTTCTATCTGGTTGTCATCGGTGCCGGCTTTTTGGCAACGATGGATCCGCACCTGTCCGAAGCCCGACGATCCTTAATGCCCCCACAGCGCATCCATTGGTTTGACGGCTGGCGGTTTAGTCCCTACGTATACGCCGTTAAAGGTGCTCGGGATCTGAAAACGTTCAAGATGGTCTATAAAACCGATCCGGCGAAAAAAATTCCGGTAAAATTCTTCGCCCGGGGTTTTTCCTATAATTTTTTAGGTTTCCTACCCACAGATCGCCATTTCCTCGGTGTGGGCGAAAATTACAAGGCAGAGGAAACCTTATTCATTTTGGGTACTGACTTCCAAGGGCGGGATTTGTGGTCGCGCCTAATGTTTGCTACACGAATCTCCATGTCCATCGGGCTGGTCGGGGTGGCGCTCAGTCTGTTTCTGGGCGTTTTGCTCGGGGGAATATCGGGGTTGTATGGCGGGGTGGTCGATACGCTCATTCAACGGTTTATAGAGATCCTCCGCTCTATTCCCACTATTCCACTGTGGATGGGGCTGGCAGCGGCGTTGCCCCGAGATTGGTCCATTTTGAAGGTTTATTTTGCAATTACCATCATCATTTCGTTGCTCGGCTGGACGGAGCTTGCGCGCGTTGTACGGGGGCGATTTTTAGCTTTACGAGAGGAGGACTTTGTGATCTCGGCGCGTCTTGTGGGTTGCAGCCAGATGCGTATCATCCTGGTGCATATGGTGCCGTCGTTTTTGAGTCATATTATAGCCGCTACCACTCTGGCGCTGCCGGCGATGATCATTAGTGAAACCTCTCTCAGTTTTCTGGGATTAGGTCTGCGCCCACCCGCCATTAGTTGGGGAGTCTTGCTCCAGCAAGCTCAGAATGTACAGACAGTAGCCATATCCCCATGGTTGATGCTCCCGGCGGTACTGGTGATCGTCGCGGTCCTTGCGTTCAACTTCCTCGGCGATGGGCTGAGAGATGCAGCCGACCCCTACGGACGTTAGGAGTCGATCCATGTCGATGTCACCCGATCTAATTCTATCGGTGCAGAACCTGAAAACTTACTTTCCGCAGGACGAAGGGACGGTTCGGGCGGTGGACGGTGCCAGCTTTGACATGTATGCCGGGCGCACCCTTGGCATCGTCGGTGAAAGTGGCTGTGGTAAGAGTGTCACTGCCAGGTCGGTCCTGCGCATAATTGACCGGCCCGGTCGTATCGTCGAGGGCCAAATTCTATTCCGTCGCCAAAAGGCCGATGGTGCTTTGAGTGCCAATTCCTTTATTGATCTGACACAGCTTAAAGCGAATAGCGAGGAGATGCGTAATATTCGAGGAGGTGAAATTGCTCTCGTTTTCCAGGAGCCGATGTCGTCGTTTAGCCCGGTCCATACCATAGGTGACCAAGTCATCGAGGCCATACGTCTACACCGGAAAGCAAGTCGGCGACAGGCGAGCGAGGTGGCAATCGAGATGCTACACCGTGTGGGTATTCCAATGCCGGAACAACGCCTGGGCGAATACCCCCACCAACTCAGTGGTGGCCTGCGCCAGCGCGTCATGATTGCCATGGCTTTGTCATGTAACCCGAGTCTCTTGATCGCCGATGAACCCACCACCGCTTTGGACGTAACCACGCAAGCACAGATCCTCGCACTGATGCGCGATTTGCAGCACCAGTATCACATGGCCATCATGCTCATTACCCACGATCTGGGTGTAATCGCCGAGATAGCTGATAGTGTGGTGGTGATGTATTTGGGAAGGGTCGTCGAACAAGCCCCCGTGGATGAGATTTTTCACGCTCCCAAGCACCCATACATGCAAGCGCTATTGCACTCAATACCGCATATACGGTCGAAATCCCGTGAGCGGCTGGCCTCGATTACGGGGTTTGTGCCGCATCCGTATAATCGCCCCCCAGGGTGCCCCTTTCACCCCCGCTGTCCTGCATTTATGCCCGGAACCTGCAACCGGCAAGCACCCAACCTCCAGATGATCGGGGCTGAGCACCAAGTGAGTTGTTTTCTTTACGATTGAGGTGGACACACACGTGAACGAATCGATAACAGGAAATGAACAGACGCTATTGCAGGTAAAGGATTTGCGTAAATTCTTCCCGATCCGTAAGGGGTTGTGGCGGCGAACGGTGGGCTTTGTGCGTGCAGTCGATGGGGTCTCTTTTCATATCAATAAAGGGGAAACTTTAGGCCTGGTGGGCGAAAGCGGCTGTGGCAAGACAACAACCGCGCGTTGCATTTTGCAGGCAATCCCACCGACCCAAGGACAGATACTATTTCGCACACAGGCGGATTCCGTGGTAGATATCAGTACGATACACAAGGAAAATCTGCGGGGACTGCGCCGTGAGATGCAAATGATCTTCCAGGACCCATTCACCTCTCTCAATCCACGCATGACATTGCTTGATTTAATCGGTGAACCCCTGTTGGTGTATGGCATGAAAAACCGACGGGAACGCGAAGAGCGGGTCGCCGAACTCCTGCGGTTGGTCGGGCTTCGGCCCGAGTATATGAGGCGCTTCCCGCACGCGTTTAGCGGTGGCGAACGGCAGCGTATCGGTATAGCACGGGCTTTCGTTCTGCATCCGCGTTTGGTGATCGCTGATGAGCCGGTTTCGGCGTTGGATGTCTCGGTGCAAGCCCAGATTCTCAATCTATTATTAGATCTCCAATCCGAACTGCACCTCACGTATCTTTTTGTGGCCCATGACCTTAGTGTCGTCAAACATGTTAGTGACCGAGTCGCCGTCATGTATGTCGGCCACATCGTCGAAATGGCACCGACGGAAGAACTTTTTACCAATCCGAAACACCCTTACACCGCGGCCTTGCTCTCAGCCGCCCCTGAGCCAAACCCTCGTATGCGTGCCCAACGCAACGTACTGCAAGGAGAGGTGGCCAATCCAGCGCATCCTCCTTCTGGTTGCTACTTTCATCCCCGCTGTGAGCATATCACGGATATTTGTCGCACTCAGACGGCGTCCTGGTTTGAAATATCTCCCGGTCATTTTGTAAACTGCCACAACGCAGACGTCATAAAGCTCAGGGGAATCGATGAGCTGGACAGCGCACGACAACACTGAGTTTCAGCGCTGTCGGTGAGGAATTGGTACTATTTTTAAAATTTCATATACTGTCTGTTTGGAGGAAGAAAAATGGTTGTTTTGGATCGAAAAGATAAGCTTTTACCCAGGGAACGAGTGTTGGAGGCCTTGGCGCTTAAAGAGCCGGATAGGGTGCCCTGGGTTGAAATAGAGGTGGATCAGGTAATTGTTGATGAAATCCTTGGCCTCCCATCCGTTGAGGTTACGGTTCCGGTAGGATATTATAAGCGAGATGTGGAGCAACAGAAAGCATTTTCAAGAAAGGTTGGAATAGACAACATCCTGTTTCCAGTTCGACCGCCTCTTTTCTGCGATTTTCCGGTCGGAAAAGATGGTCGACGTTTCTGTGGGAGAGGGTATATTAGAGCCCGCGAAGATCTGGATAAAATGGTGTTTCCCGACTTGGGAGATGGATCTTATTTTCAGGACGCCAAAGAATTTTCCAAGAAAAAGGGAGAGTTCGCCGCGCTGGTAGTGACACGCCTTGGAATAGCAGCTGTTATGCTCTCTATGGGTATGGAAACATTTTTTGAAATGGTTCACGAAGACATGGCGTTTGTTCTAGAAATCCAAGATCGCTATACAAGATGGCTGTTGAGGGCCATGGAGATCGTTTCAGAAATTGGATTTGATTGTGTGTGTACGGCAGATGACGTAGCCTTTAAAACAGGTCCGATGATTTCACCCAAAATGTTTGCAGAACACTTTCTTCCATCCATGCAGAACGTTGCCGACTCAATCTCGTTGCCGTGGTTCACACATAGTGACGGAGACATGTCTCTTTTGATGGAGGAATGGTTATCGCTTGGGCAAAATGGAATCAATCCTATCGAACCGGTGGCCATGGATATCAATCAGGTGAAAAGGGAATATGGAAATCGGGTCTGCTTAATTGGAAACGTGGATGTGGGTTTGTTGGCAAATGGAACACCCTCGGAAATAGAGGTGGCAGTGAGAACGCTCATCAAGGATGTTGCACCGGGTGGCGGATATATTTTATCAAGCGGGAATAGTATCCCTTCTTATGCGAAGGCCGAAAATGTTGTAGAAATGAGTAAAGCTTTAGAGAAATACGGCCGTTACCCAATCTCCATCGAATGACAGATTATGAAACTGCATATTTTCATATATTCTTTGCTGGTATTACATTGACGGATTCCGAACAATTACCTGCCGCCATCCACCGGAATTACACACCCTGTTGTTTGATCAAGTGTTGTCGTCACGGCCAGAACGGCTTTACCAATGTCTTCAGGGAGTAGCGGTTTCTTTAAGATCGCTTTTGCATACGCCGGCCCTGTGAACGAAGGGTCCCTTGAAACAAATCCCGTGTCCACAAAACCAGGTGCAACAGCGACCACGCGAATTTTCGGTGCCAGTGCACGGGCAAGCGAAATCGTCATCGCATTCAATCCCGCCTTCGAAGCCGCATATGCCACATTGCTTCCTTGACCCGTTGCACCGGCTTCCGACGAAATATTGACCACGACACCATCTTCTCCAGCTCCGAGCAGGGGTCGGAATGCGCGAACGCAAGCGAAGGGGCCACGTAGGTTCACCCGGAAAATCCGATCGATTAATTCATCATCCAAACCGTCCAAATCGTGATGGGGGACCTGTCGGGTTGTGCCGGCATTATTCACGAGCAGATGGAGGCGGCCGTATTCGTGTTCTATTTTTTTTGCTAATTTTTTTAACCCTGCACTGTCGTCTACAGATACCTTTGCTCCCATATGTCCATCGCCGGGCAGTGCATCTGCTGCCGCCTGTAATTCCGTTTCACTTCTACTGCCGGTCAGTACCACACGTCCGCCGGCCTCTGCTAAACACCGACATATACCGGTTCCGATACCTCCGGCTCCTCCCGTGACAACGGCTGTTTTTCCTTGAAAAGATCCTTGCTCCATTGTTTGCTCCCGTTATTTTATTTTTTGGAAGACTCAGCTTGGGCGATCGCTTTAACCTCTTTAAGAACATCTTCGGGTTGGAAGACTTTTTTCCAGTCCGGTTTAAAAAGCTTCTCCATACCGCGCTTTGCTGCAAGCTTCGCTCCGTCCGAAACCTGGCGATCTACGAAACCGAATATGATGCCGATGTTGACGTGAATATGTCCCATGAGAAAATCTTTGGCGGCGTCAGGGGGCACGCCCTGCTTGATGGCCTCTTCCATGGCCTCCTTCCATGCAACAACGCAGGTCAATACAACTGTTTCTGAAAGAGCTGGTTCTAATATCGCGATTTGTTCCACTGTCAACCGATGGGCATCTGTTACCGGCGAGAACATCTTTCGACAGAGTTTTTCTCCGATGGCATAATGATCTTCCGGACCTTGCATCAGGGCACATACGATGCTCTGTTTTGCAATACCGCCAAAGCAATCCTTTCGGGCCTCTGGATCGGTTTCGTCGTTAATGACCGGCGGGTGGCACGGATGAGTGACAAAATAGGTGATGTCGTCCCGCTTTGGAAGCACGCCACTCCAGGGTGCTGCCGGATCAAGGCAGATTACCAATGCACCGCTTTTTAGGTTTGGTACGATGTCTGAACACAGAGGACCGATGAGGGTATCGGGAACTCCTAGAATGACTATATCGCCCATGCGTGCTGCTTGATGGCTGTTTGTCGGGGAAAGCCCTCGCTCGCGAAGTCTCTCTTCACCGACTCCACCCGCTTCGACATATAGAATCTCATATTCGGGGTCATCGCCTATTTTACCGGCAATATGAGTTCCCATTTTTCCGGCGGCACCGAATAAAGCAACGGTCGTTTTCATTTTTATCCTCCTTGTGGAATTGAAAAATTTTGTCCAGTTGAGCCAATTTCAAAACGTCCCAGTTTGACCAATCTCTGTGTCAGACAAAAATTTTAATCCTCGAAATACTCAATGTATTCCTGTGGTTAAAATTTTTGTCTTCCTTGACCTTGAACAAACTGAAACGTTTTGAAACAGACTCTGTTTACAGGAATTAACCTATTTTGTTCAAGCTTTTTAGGAGAGTGTTTCATTTTGGCGCCTGGCACCGTGTCAGAAAATATTTCCTATAGGCGTCATATAACGGAAAAAAGTTCCTTTCTTTTTTTTTAAAACGACCGGTCGGAATTTATATTAGTCATAAATATCAAATAGATAAATAATATTGTAAGGTTGGCACAGTTTTAGAATTAACCCCTATATCAGATGAATGCGGATGAACAAGGTGACGATGAGAGATCTCCGAAAAATTAGTGACTCGAAGCAGTCTGTAGGGAACACAAGACTGGAAATTGATGATCCATTCAGTTCTATTCAAATTGAAAACTCAGATGCTTTTTTTAACAGAAGCGAGACGAAAACCGTTCATTGGTCAGTTCCTTGGTCGGATATCATGATGACCATGTTTATTTTCTTTGTGGTCTTGTATGTTTTTCATGCATCCAACCGGGAAATCATGTTCGGAAAAGAAAAACCCATGGATGGCAATCTGAAGAGAATTGATTATTCAACAAGCATTGAAAATGAAAAAATCGAAGTTCCACCGACGATCTCGAAAATATACGATATGAGCAAACAGGCCTTAGCGGCACCAAATTCTGTCGAATTGGTGAAAGACAAGGCAGTTAAGATCGTTTTAACAAGTGATCTGCTTTTTGATACCGGCAAAACGGACTTGAAATATGAAGCGCAAGACACGTTAAAGAAGATTGCTGGAATAATACGACAGACACCGTATATGGTAAATGTAGTGGGGCATACAGATGATAAACCGATTCGTTCAGATAGATTTCCCTCCAATTGGGAATTGTCCGCAATGCGTGCCTGTATTACCGGTAGATTTCTGATTGAGGAGATGCGTATCTCCCCCAATCGAATTTTTATAAGCGGGCATGGTCAGTATCAACCGATCAAACCGAATATAGATGATCACAATCGGACCGTTAACCGACGGGTAGAGATTATTATCACTAAAAACAAGCCCTATGGCTCGGAAAATTTTCAGATATTTTAAGGAAACCGAAAATGGAACACAAGAAACTGCTGGGTCTTTTTGTTTGTATTATCATTTTTATTTTAGGCTTTGCGATTCATGGCAATATTGGCCTTTATTTCAATTTTGCCGGTATTCTGGTTGTACTGGGTGGTACGCTGGGTGCAACTCTGATCAGTTTTCGCTTGGAACGTATCAAGAATGCTTACAAAGTCATGAAAAATTCATATAGAACAAGAATGATACAACCGGGCGAAATTGTAGAAATCCTTATAGATCTGTCTGTTAAAAGCAAGTTGAAGGGATCTTTATCGCTCCAGGAAGACGAAAAAGAAATTACGATTCTTTTCTTGCGACGTGCCTTACAGTTTCTCGTGGACGGCTATTCGGGTCTTCAGATTCGTGATATTTTAAACACGGAGATGTATTTTTTTAAACGACGCCGTGATGAATCAGAACGCGTATTGAGAACGATGGCAGAAATATGTCCATCCTTTGGTTTGGTGGGCAGTGTTATGGGGCTGATTGGGATGATAGCTGGTATCGGAGATACTTCTGTAATATTAAATGCCATTCCGATTGCTCTCACATCCACGTTGTACGGAATTATTTTCGCAAACTTTTTTTTGCTGCCCTTTGCGGTCAATATGCGTGAAAAGACAGATCACGAACTGCTTTTGCAAAAAATTATCATGGAAGGGGTTATTGCGATAGAGAGTGAACAACATCCAAGAATGCTTGAAGCGAAGCTAAAGTCTTTTCTGACCCCTTCATCTAGGAAAGGAAAATTGGTTTCTTTAAAAAGGATTCGAGAAAAGTTTGAAATTGTATCCGAAAAGAAAACGCATTCACATTCTCGGCCTCCTACGATTCAATACTCCAAAGCTCAATGAAGAAAGAAAGGATTGAGCCTCGAACGTTTTATTCATTCTTGCGGCACTGTTTTTTGTAGCTGCATTTCAACCTTGTGCCTCCACCTGCGTTGCTTTTTGGGATCAAAGAACAGCGACGTATCCTGGTCGAATTTCGTATGCACCTTCAACGCTTCGTCCATCGCAGCTCGAGCCAACTTCCCTACCTTGACCGAAATGTCGTTACGCGCGTCTTCGTATTTTTTTTGTATCACTAAGAGGGTTTTCGCAACTTCTTTCGCCTCTTGGGTTAGCCTACGGGCGGCAAGCTCCATCAGGGCGAAATGTATCTGTTCGTGCTCAAGCACATAAGCAATCTTTTCCTTGGGAACGCGTGGATTCCACCATGAACAGCTTGGGATCATAACGGCCTCAAAGACAATATATTTGATACTGCCAAAGTAGATCGTTTCTCCGTTGTAATGGCGCGGGATAACCATAAATTTAGAGTCTCTTGTCGGCCTAATTTGAATACAAGAATGCGCATTAATGGTTTTTGCGTGGGGTGTAAGATGCTCCGACAATCTTGGGGCGCGAAAGTCGCCCCTTGTCAATCGTTTATACCTGATTCCCTTTTCCGTAAAGACCTTTTGGGGGTCAATCATCCTTACATGGGGTCGTGCGTAATCCGGTAGTTGGGCACATCCCACCGCCAACAAGAATAATTGCGCCAGCACCATGTGTCTCACTATTCGAAGCATATTTTCCTCAATCGACTATGAACCAGTTCGAGTATGAGCGAAATAGAATATGAGCCAAACCGAATGTTAGATTGATAAATAAAGAATCCAGGCCAAAACACCGAATTTCCCATTGTTTATACTCGAATTTCAATTAATTTTAAATATCATTGATTTTTATTCTAAATATGTAATAACCCATGATGTTGGTATTCATTGATCTTTTACACTTGGCTGTAAAACGGCCAAGAAAGAAGGAGGAGTTGGCTATGCGTTCAAAAAAATGGTTATTGGGGTTCTTCGTGACGGTCATTTTTCTTTCGTACACCCTAAACGCTGTTTACGCAGCGGATTGGCCTAAACGGCCGCTGACTGTGAATGTGCACGCAAATGCAGGCGGTGGAACAGACATGATCATCCGTTTGGTGATGTCGTTTGTTGAAAGCGAAATCGGCCAAAAAATAATTATCGTTAATAAACCCGGAGCAGGGGGGAGGTCTGTTTTTCTCTTATACCTGGATCACCTACTGATGGGTATACTTGGTTTAGCACATACTCTCCGGGGATGCAGGGTTTTTCGATTATGCGCAAGACTAAATACAAGCTAGAGGACTTCGAACCCTGTGCCGCACTTGTCACCGATCCCGGTGTTTTAGTGGTTAAAGCAGACAGCCAGTTTAAAGATCTCAAGCAATACGTAGCGCACGCCAAAAAGAATCCCAACGTATTGACTCTCGGAAACACTGGCATTGGATCGGATGATTTCATTGCCGCACGTCTTCTGGAGATGGGGGCCGACATCAAGGTTAAGCATGTGGCCTTCAATGGCGCCGCACCCAATCGTACGGCGGTGTTGGGCGGTCACATTGCTTCTGCGATGATCAATGCAGGCGAATCCAAACCTTACGTGGTGTCCGACCGACTTCGGGTCCTTGCCATTATGTCCGAGGAACGACATGAATTGCTTCCGGACGTCCCTACCTTCCGTGAATTCGAATACGATGTTGTTTCTTCTTCTACCCGAGGATTCGGGGCGCCGGCAGGCACATCCATGGATATCGTTACCAAGATGTCCGCGGCGGTTGAAAAGGTATACGCAAATCCGAATTTCATCGAAAAAGCTAAAAAGGCTTATCAACCCATCCGGTATAAAGGCTCTAAAGAATTTAAAGACTTCATTTATACGGTGGATAAGAAGCTGAAGGCTATGTATGCGGAAAACCCATGGTAAGCTTCTGATACCACGATAATTGATCGTGAAGGTCAAGGGGCATCTGGGCATCGAAGCAACCGATCCAAATGCCTCTTACCTACCTTGCATCCATATTCCGAAAAGGAGCCCTTGGGATGAAGGTTAGTGATGTAGTTGGCTCAATTGTATTGCTCATTTTCAGCACAGCAGCATATTACGAAGCAGGGAAGTTTACGCTGGGTACAGATGCCTTCCCGAAGGCGATACTCATCGTCATCATTATCCTGGCTGCAATCCAACTGGCGCTTGCTCTAAAATCGAGATCAGCAATCGCTTTCACCGCTGCAACCGAACCGATTCATGTACCGCGAATGGTGGCAATGGGTGTACTTTTTTTCGCCTATATCATCGCTATTCAAGTGATCGGTTATTTCATCGCAACGCCGCTGTTTTTAATGGGTTCAATGCACATGTTGGGCCGAAGGGATATGAAAACCATACTGATGGTTACCGCCATTGTTACTTTTCTGATTTATCTCGTGTTCCGGACCTTTTTGTACGTGCCGGTGCCCATGGGGCCGTTGTTTCGTCAGTAATATATCGGTGTGACCAGAACCTGACAACCCATGTATTCGGAAGCAACAATATGAAATAGATATAACTATTCTTTATTCTGTTTGAAAATCTCACGGAGATCGATCCATGTTTGATAATATCCTGTTGGGCTTAACCACTATGGTGAAGTGGCAAAATATCATCGCCATGTTTGTGGGTACTGCTGGAGGGATCATTATCGGCGGTCTGCCTGGCCTCTCCTGTACGATGGGGATCGCCCTCCTTGTTCCGATCACCTTTGCCATGTCTCCCGAAACTGGTCTATTGCTAATTGCAGGGATTTTCAATGGCGCCATATACGGTGGATCCATTGCGGCGACACTGGTTCGCGTACCCGGAACACCCGCAGCCATCGCCACAACATTCGACGGCTACCCCATGACATTGAAAGGCGAAGCGGATCGAGCCCTTGAACTCGGCGTGACGGCATCCACATTTGGCGGGATTTTTAGTGCCATTACACTGTTGCTGCTGGCGCCTCCATTGGCCGAGATTTCCCTTAAGTTTGGTCCATCGGAGTTTTTCTGGCTGGCAGTTTTCGGTTTGTCCATCGTCTCCACACTCACTTCCGGATCGTTGATTAAAGGATTAATTTCGGCGTGTTTGGGCCTATTTATCGGTACAGTGGGTATGGATCCGATCACAGCCCGGGCAAGATATACCTTCGGCTCCCCAAATCTATTAAGTGGCGTGGGAATGCTTCCCATGCTCATCGGGCTTTATTCGGTTCCACAAGTACTGAATTTTGCGGGTACCATGATTGCCACGTCTGTTCAGATCGGTGACGACCGGGGGGGAAGAATATTAAGAAAACCGTTTCAGGAATTTAGCAAATTGTGGCGGACTTATGTCCGATCGACCATTATAGGAACGATCATTGGGATCATTCCTGCAGCCGGCGCAAACATCGCCTCCCTGGTTGGCTATAATCAGGCCAAGAGAGCCTCGACGCATCCCGAAACTTTCGGAACCGGCGAAGCCGAGGGAGTCGTTGGATCGGAGGCTGCAAACAATGCTGTCACCTCTGCCGCCCTGATTCCGTTACTGGCTCTCGGCATTCCCGGATGCCCGGCAGCTGCAGTTGTGCTGGGTGGTATCATGATTCACGGGCTCAATGTCGGCCCCGAGCTATTCCAAAGAAATCCGGATGTGGTGTATACATTCATAATGGGGATGCTGGTGACCAACTTCATTATGCTTTTCATGGGGTTCTACGGAGCACGAACGATATTTCGAAATATACCCAAGGTGCCTCGAAATGTATTGGGCCCAATTATCGCCGTTCTGTGCATTATTGGATCGTTTGCTATCCACAACAATATGTTCGATGTTTACACGATGATGATTTTTGGGATTATCGGCTACTTTATGGAGCGGTATGATTATTCCCTTGCACCCATCGTCTTGGCGGTAATTCTGGGGCCCATGGCGGAAGCTAACGTTCGCCGCGCTTTTGAAATACACGACAGTTGGCTATCTGCACTTTTTGGAAGCCCTATCTGTATCATCCTGTTTGTTATTAGCCTCATTTCCGTCACGACAGGCGCGATCACCGAATACAAAGGGCAGAAGAGAGAAAAAGAGCGCTTACGGCAAACCGATGCCCGTGCATGCGGTTATTGAAAATTTTTTCTGAAAGCAGTGTGTTGGGTTATTAATCATGTAAACGCCTTTAGGAGGGTATTCGTTGAAGTGCTAGAAAGGAGCAGTTAAAAATATGAAAAAAAAGGTTATCATTGCCGAACATATTCATGAAAGCGGGATAAAAGTACTGGAAGAATCAGATCTTTTTGAAACCATATACTACGATGACCGGCCGGTCCCAGAAGATAAATATTACGAAGCCCTCAAGGACGCGAGTGCTGTTTTGGTGCGAATTGAGGATTTTACCCGCGAGATGATAGAATCCGCTCCAGGCCTAAAGATCATCTCCAAACATGGCGTTGGAT
>JAHEHB010000129.1 GCA_024644775.1 Deltaproteobacteria bacterium | reverse complement strand
TAATGCGGCATGCTCAATCCGCCGACGACGTAACCGTTCGCACCAGAGGCAAACACGACCTCCCAGCCGATGCGTCCGCCCGCGCCGGGTTTGTAGGAATAAAGAAAGTTCTGACCGAGCCTTTTTTCGAGCAGCGGTTTGAGCGGTAAAAGCGTCTGATCCATCCCACCGCCCGGTTTAAAGACAATGACCACCTTAACGGGTTTCGACGGCCAGTCGGTTGCAGCATGCGCTGGTCCGATAACAAGCGCAAACATCATACACATAAGCCCAATGAATTGAATCCGTTTCAGCATATTGCCCCCTTTCATGTTAGTTTTTCGTTGATGTTTTTTCTGACTTGATTAAGGTGACTTAATTAAGGTGACGGCGACGGGACACCACCATCTGGATGAAAAACATAGAAAAATCCGTCTCGGTTGTCAACGGGAATATAAAACGGAATTATGCCTATGCATCTGGCTATTAAACACGAACTTACAACAAAAGCAGGCATTGGATTCCTCTGATTTTCTGTGTTCTATTGTTTTCTGATGAATCTGGAGAAACTCAACACCAGGGATATGCAACGCATACATGGCATTTTTCGCATGATTCCAGGACGTTGAATTATGGCAAGAAAGTCGTAAATCTGGCAAGCTAAAATTTCACGATATTTTTTTCCGTGATCTCAAGTGTAATCGCTGAGTATTATTTAAATCCTTTTCTTTTCAGAGCATAGGTGGCATATCCTGGTTTCAATATTTGGATCGGTAAGATTGGAATGATGAAAATTCTCGGTTAAAGGAAACGGTGATCGTTCGCCAATCAAGGGGGCTAGGGAAGAAAATCAGCGATGCCATGCCCCCCGTTTTTGTTGAATTTGAGGCTCGACGGTTGGAAGGCAATATCGGATACATCTGGTTTAATCACTTTGCACCCCCAGTGGATAAGGCTTTTATAAGTGTGCTGAAGACCATGCGTGACACGCGCGGGCTCATTTTCGATGTGCGAAGTAATCCCGGTGGATACTTCCGTGTGATGGATACTATTATCGAGCAGTTGATAACCGTTAAAACGCCGCTGTATCGATTTCGATTCAGAGACAAAATGGGGAGAGATAATCAGTTGGAAGCTGCCATAACACATATTCTGAAAAATAGCATGCAGTGAGGTCAATTTGAGGTAACTTAGATACCAGGTATATCCAAAGTATACATGGTATTTTTTACATAATTTCAATACCTTGAGTTATGGAAAGAAATCCGTAAAATTGAAAATGTAAATTTTTTCAATTTGCTTAAGATCGACAACCCAGAGTGCAAGTGTTATGCCCAGGTTGTCATACCGCCACTTATCTCAAACCTCCACGCTCTCCATTAGTTTGTTAGTATGTTCAGGCATCTGTGACGATCAGGCCAAATGAAGGAAATAAAGCACAGCTACAGTCAACAATATTTATGAATGAAGCCCCATCCTTAAAGGATTAATTTCATTATGCCGATAATCATATTGGTACAATAATCCTGCTTGCAGAAGTATCTTTATAGATTTTCAGATATATGAACAAGTTCCAATCGCTTAATTGGAAAGAAAGACTTTAGCAGCTATGGCAAATATAGATTTTAGAGATAAAGTCATCGAGTGTAAAATTGTATATTACGGGCCTGGACATAGCGGTAAAACTACAAACTTGGAATACATCTTTGGCAAATACCGGAAAAACATATTGGGAGACATGGTTTCAATTAATACCAAAGGAGATAAAACTTTATTTTTTGATTTTTTGCCTCTCGGTGTAGGAAAAATAAAGGGTTGCGATGTCAAGATTCAACTATTCACAGTACCGGGGCAACCCAAATACGACTCAACCAGGAAGATGGTGCTCAAAGGTGTTGATGGGGTCGTATTTGTGGCGGATTCTCTAAAGATTCGTCACAAGGATAATCTTTGGTCACTCAAAAATTTGAGAGATAATCTGGCAGCAGAAGATAAGAAGATTATGAAGATGCCATTGGTCTTTCAATACAACAAACAGGATCTTACTGAAAAGGGCCTACCGATTACACCTGTAAAAGAAATGGAACGTTGTTTAAACAGCCAGCTAAAGGCGCCATCTTTTTCTGCAAGTGCACTGACTGGCAAAGAAGTGGGTTCGACACTAATAGAGTGTATTAAACTAACCGTTCGCAATCTTAGTCGGGAAATTAAAGCAGGGACAAATTGAGTAGGGAGTATCGGTCAATTCGGTCGTATAAAGTTTATCAGCTCGGCAGAGTTGTATCGGGTTGTAGAAAACAATAATAGTGCAGGGATCTAAAACGATTTAGCATACAGTGAGGTTATCGAGATGGATATATCAGAAAAGGTGAAAGAAGCTGAAACTTATCGGTCAATGGGTTTACTTGAAGAGAGTATTTTCATCTATGAGGAGATCCTAGATTCCGAAATCTCTATGGAAGACACTACCCGCAGCCTTTTTGAATCAACTGTAATCGAGATCAGAGATGAACTTGAGTCTCTGGAAAACAGCGAAGAGGATACAATATCGGAAGAAGAGATCGCCATTATTAGAGACAAGCTCCCCATAATCAAAGGGGTGCCAGGCATACTGGATAGCGCATCCGCGTTCATGGAACTGGGGCTGTATAAGGAAGCCCTTTCAGACTTTGAAAACCTACTCAATAATGAATCAACTTGGAAAGATGTCCTTCAAGACCTCACTACATGCCTTCTCAAATGCTGTGACCCGTCTGAGATAATTCCAACAGTTAAGGAGATGGTCACAAGAACTGAAATGAATGTCAAAAAACAATCAGAAATCCAATTTCGACTCGGCTTGGAAATGCAGAAACGTGACCATAAGGTTCTTGCTCAGGAACTCTGCCGCTCAGCAAAAGAATTAGATCCTGATAATGAAGAAATTTCAAAATGGCTGGTTTCAAACAGCTTCCGACAGAAAATAATATCTAAATACGATCATCTAATCCAGCAGAACAAAATAACCCCAGGAAAACTCAAAAAAGCACTCGCGCTTTCAAAGAAAACCGGCAAGAGTATCGAGTTTATTCTTGTCCACTATTTTAAAATTAAAAAAACGGACTTGGGGAAATCAATCTCATTGTTCTACGATTGTCCCTTCAGACAATACGATAAGAACTTACTTACCCCATTTGAGTTGGTTATTCATCTTGAAAGAAAATCTTTAGAAAATTCTCATTGGGTTCCAATTTCATCCGGTAAAGAGGCGGTTGATGTATTAATTGATGATCCTACTGATTTTGACAAGATGGATATGATTGAGAATGTATTAAATAACTATAATATAAATTTTTCAGTTGGGGTAAAAGAGGATATTAAAAAGTTCATTCAACGTTTCTTTAATGAAAGCGAACTATGAAAACCTTATGCTCATTATGAAGATTTCGATAAATCGGATTAGGCCGTCAAATGAAGCTTTCTACCAACACGTCGGGAAAGCTTTCAAGCAATAACTTGGAGAGCCTTTTAATAATAGAGGTGCACTCATCCATTATTTTCGAAATAAATAAAGCCAGATGGCATTGGCGGCGTGATGGAATATAAATCCGAAGATGCATGGAACGGCGGCATCTGGCGCAAAATTGATGACGGCAATTCCCAGTGTGACCTGATTGTTTCGAGATGAAGCGATAAGCGCTAGAGTTTTTTGAATCGCTTTATTCCAGAAAAATCTGCCGATCAAAAAAGCCAATCCCCCCTGAACCATATAGACGGAAAAGACAAGAAAAACCATTCGGAGCAGATTTTCATTCCATAAGAGCCTTTGGGACGCAGCGCTGGAAACCAGCACGCAATTGATAAACAACAGAAACAAGACCACATACTTTGCATACTGTTTTATTCGTTCGGCGAGCGTTTCGGAAAAAACGATTTTCATGATAACGCTGACGCCGTATGGCAGAAGAATCATGGTCGCTGTTTTAAAGAGCAGCTGCCCGACAGGGATTTGAATCGTGGTGCCGACCAACCACTTAACCATAAACGGAAGGTATATTATTGATCCGAAAGTAGTAACCAGAAAATTGCCCATGACCAGATCATGATCAATGTCATGCATGAATCGGCTTAAAACGAGCGGCATTACGCCGCTGGGAGCAATGGCGGTCAGTAGGATTCCGATTCTATAGTCCGGGTTCAACCCTTTTGAAAGGACCAAGTAGTAGATAGGGGAAATAATGAATGCCGAAAGAAATACGGTGAGAATTAACTCTCTTCGAAGGAAGTTTTTCCATTCGAATTCGATTTCAAAGAAATTCAAGATCAAAATGAATGCAACGGTATAGGCGATGGTTCGTTGATATGCGGAGAATTGGGGAAAAAGCATGCCGCAGGCAATACCGGAAATAATGACGATGTAAATGAGATATCTCAATTCTCGTTTCCGTATCTTTTCAGTGAACGACCAGAAGCGGCATGAGTTCTCCGATATCATCCATATTTTCGAGGTTGAGGCAGGCTTCGGTAATTCGGTCCACTTGATCGGTTGTCATGGTGGAGCGGGTACAGTCGACAAACTTATCTCGGATTTCATCATTGGTCATCCGATTCTCCGGGGTGCCTCTGGGGAAATCGACCTGTTTTTCCAATATGCGTCCATCTTTGGTTCTTATTGTAGATTTGGCTGCCGGGGTTGTTGCGTCGAATTCGGGTCCGTGTTCGAGTGTTACCTTTTCGATGAGCTCATGAATGATGGGATCATCGTAGGTTTCTTTTGTGAAATGAGCGGGGACCACCCGTCCTCCCGTTACTGCAGCAAGGGCCGTCATAAAATACACGCTATGATCAGCCGTTTCCTTAGAGCATCTTTTCGTACATATACAAAAGCGTCTTTGCCGGATTGCGTGTTTCCATAAGCGGTTTTATGGCTTTCCGATCAATACCGTCAGCGATCTGCTCTAGTTTTCTGGTGACGGCGGTGACGGTTTTAAAGGTTTCCACGGTATCGATTTCTTTAGACATGACGTCATAAGCATACCAATCATCAGTGTAACCCAATTCTTTTAGATAATAGAAGAATTCGATGAATTCCCAGAAATGGAAGGCACCGGGCATCAAATCCCAATCAAAATTACGATCATTGTCATTGAGGTGAACATAGAAGAGCCGATTCGCCCGCGCCAGCAGAGCAGCCGCCTGAGCCGGCCGTTCTCCCGTTTGCAGGGAGTGTCCGATGTCGATAGTGGCTCCGAGATTGTCTGCCCCCACAGCTTGACAAAAGGCTGCAGTTTCACCGGCCGAAGCAAAGAGACATCGAACCCTGGGATCATTCCATTTGTATTCGATGCAAAGTTTTACATCTCGGTTGTATTCGCAGATGGCGCTGAAAGTCTCTTCAGCATACCGGTAGGCGTCGATATAATTCATCTCAAACGCGTAATCGTGGCCATCATTCAACGGGCAGGTTGAAATTCGACGAATTTCGAGTTCTCCGACTAAATCGATGGCGCGTTTGAAATCTTCCACTACTTCTTTCCGTTCCTCTGGATATGATGAAGAGAAAGAACCTCGCCACCATTTTCCGGTTCGGCGAGATCTCACGTTGACGGAAGAAACGCCGAATCCATAGTCTGATAAGAGTTTTTTAAGCAGGTCAAAGTTTTCAAAATCCGCCGGGTAGCAAAGCTCAAGGCCGCTGATGTCATCTATTTCAGATGCCATTCGAAATTTCTCTTCCAATATACGATCTTTCTCATATACCATGTAGCGGTTTTTCACTCCGCCCAAGAATGCAGAGATGATAGCCAGTTTGTTCATCGTATCCTCCTTTTAGATCTCCGGACATATTGATTTAGACAGGCAATCATAGATATCGTGCGTGTTACCATCTTCCCGAACCATGGTTTCGAGTTTTTCCACGCCGATCCGATCGAGTAGTTTAATCATTCGTTGAATCATACGGGTGTTGATGTCAAAGGCTTCAACCGGGCCCATATGCTTCGGTGCAATATCTCCTCCGAGCCAACCGTCATAGCCTATTTTCCGGAGCGTAAAGAGGAGTTCGATCCAGTGCCAAAAGTGAACGGTGCCGGAGACCATATCCCAGTCTCCTCCATCACCGGTGTTGTCGTTGGTGTGAACATAAAAGAGCTTCCCTTTTCCTGCCAGAAGAGAAGCCGATTCAGCAGGGGATTCCAGTGCCGCAAAACTGTGCCCGATATCGAGGTTGGCGCCGAAATTCGGAGCACCGACCTCGGCGCATATGTGAAGCATCTTTCCCACATTCCCCAGCAGTATTCTGGAGTGGGGCTCATGGGGTTGGTATTCAATGGCCAGCTTCACGTCGCTTCGGTGGGACACCACGGTTTTTATGGACTCCGCCAGATAACCCCATGCATCCGTGTAGTCCAATTGAAACGGGTAGTCATACCCTTCTGCCAGGGGGCAGGTGGATACCATAAGGGCGCCCAACTCCGCTGCCGCATCCATGCCTTCTCGCAGCATGGTGACTGCCCGATCTCTTGCCTTTGAGCTTCTTGCAGAGAGTGCGCCGTAACGAAAATATGCCGCATCCTTTATATCCACATTGACAGCCGAACAGGTGAGATTGTGATCATTTAATAACTGTTTGGCAACTGATACATCTTTAAGATCAAACGGATATTTAAGTTCAACCCCTTCAATGTTATCAATTTTAGAGATCAGGTTGAATTTTTCCTCAAGCGAGCGATCCGGTTGGTATTCGGTAAAGCGATCTCGCCTTTTTCCGAAGAAACCGGCATTCACACAGAATTTCCATTTTTTCATTTTTTTCCTCATTTTTGATTTTAGGTTAAGTTTAATTTCTTTGCGGTTTAATTCTCACATCAATCTCTGGGGCAGGAAGAGAACGAGCTGTGGGAAAAAGATCAGAAGCAACACAACCCCCAAGGTGATGGCCACATATGGAAGTACCAAAACAACGAGCCGCTCAAATGATACCTCGGTTACACGCATCAGGGCATAAAGGACCATTCCAACCGGCGGTGTCAAAAGACCCAGTGTCAACGCAAGGGTCATGACCACCCCGAAATGGATCGGATCGATGCCGAATCTTTCAGCCGTGGGCAACAGGATCGGTGTTAAAATGAGAATGGCAGGGGTTTGCGCCATGAAAAACCCAACAATCAGCCAAAATACGGTAAACAGCAGAAGTAGAATCGTGGCGTTATCCGTCAGTTGTGTAAGCAAATTCGCCAATGCACTTGGAATTTGCCCCCGTATCATCACAACACCAAAGGATGAGGTAAAGGCAATGATGAGCATTATGACCGAGCAGTCGATCATGGTCGCCCTGATTTCACGAAGCAGATGGCGCAATCCGAACTCCCGGTATACAAAAAGACCTAAGAAGATCGCATAAAATGCGGCCATGGCAGCGGCTTCGGTGGGTGTAAACACCCCTGAATATATGCCACCCACAATGATCACGGGGGTCATGAGTGGGAAAAATGCTTTCCAGAATCCGATAATCAATTCTCTAATGGTTGCTAACTTTCCGGATGGATAGTTATACCGGTGGGCGCAATATCCCACATAAGCCATGAAACCCAGGGCCAGTACTATTCCCGGAACGATGCCGCCCATAAACATGGCCCCCACCGATTCTTCGGCCTGAACACCGTATGCCACCATGGCGATACTGGGAGGGATAATGGGCCCGATCAGCGAAGACGCGCCGGTTATGGCGGCGCTGAAATTTCGATCATATCCTTCGTCCAGCATGGCTCTCATTTCCACAGCACCCAGACCCACTGCATCGGCGGTGGCAGCCCCGGACATGCCGGCAAATATCATGCTGGCCAGCACGTTTGCATGCCCGAGCCCACCTTTAAGCGGGCGGACCGTGAGGCTTACGAAACCGAAGAGACGTTTGGTGATGCCGCCGGTATTCATCAACCGCCCGGCCAGAAGAAAAAAGGGAATGGCAAGCAGAAGAAAATTGTCGGTTTTTGCAAACGCCAATCGAGCGGTCATGGAAGATGCCCTTGGGTCTAACAAATCGCCGAAAAAGGTGCCCGCTCCGATCAGGGAAATGAGACCGGCTCCGAAACCGACGGGAAATCCGATAACGATCATAACAATGAGACTCACGGCCAATATCAAGTAGATAATCATCTATGTTCACCTGTGCGTAGAAACAGCAAATTATCGTAGGCTTTCATGACAATGTAGATCATCATGAAAATGATCGCGATGAATTCGCCCATATAGAGATATCCGGTCCGAATCCAGTCCAGAGAAATCATATAAGACCCCCATGTCATTTTGGTCATGGCAAGGGTCCCGCGGGCCAGGAAGCAAAGAAAGATGAATATGGCGGAATTATAAGCGATTTGTCCCAACGCCTGAAGCCGCAGATTCATTTTTTTAAACAAAAAGTCGACGATAATGTGCTCGTTTTCACGGATGGCGACGGCGATCCCGAAAAACATGGTTTGAATAAATAGGATTCTAGCCAGCTCTTCCGTCCATGGAACCGAGATCTGGAGCGCATATCGAAACAAAACCTGCCCTCCGGTTGCCAAAAGCATGCCGATGAAACCGACCATGGTAACGACTTCGAGGAACTTTTCGATGATGCTAAAGAAATGTTGTTTGAGCCTGCTGTCCATAGGGCATTCCCCGGTGTTCATAAGACCCTCTCTTTCCCGGGGCGATCGGGAAAGAGAGGGAACACTCCTTTATAGGTTTTTGTTGGGTTATTGAGCGAACTTGGCGATATCTTCCAGGATACCGGGTCGGCATTTCTCTTCGGCGTATTTTTTTACAACAGGATCAGCAATCTTCTTAAAAGCGGCAATATCCGGCTGAATCACCTTGACCTTACCCGTGGCTTCCATTTTTTTCAAAAGGTCTTTAGTTCCGGTTCGTGAAAGATTATTCAGGTACTCGATTGAATCACTGAGCGTTTTATCGAAGATCTTCCGATGGGCCGGACTCAAAGAATCGAGGAAGATTTTGTTGGCAGCAACGATCCAATAACTGTATACGTGCGCCGTGAGATTGATGTATTTTTGAACCTCGTACAGCTTGCTTCCGTAAATGGTGGAGATGGGATTTTCCTGCGCTTCGAAAACACCCTGACGGAGAGCACCATACAGTTCTTTAAATGACAGAGGGGCAGGCAAGGCACCGATCTCTTTGAAAACCGATTGACGGAGTTTGTTGGTGACCCGCATTTTGATCCCCTTCATATCCGCCGGTTTTCTCACGGGAACATTGGATGTGACATTTCGAGAGCCCCTTAAGCCCACACCGATGATGGAAATGTTATACTGTTTTTCAAGTTTATTGTTCAATTCAGACCGAAGGGGTCCGTTCCAAACCCGAAATCCGTGTTCTTCGTCTTTATAGACAAATTCGGCTTCCATACATTGATACTCTTTTGCCAGGTGATGAACCACAACCGGGCCGGCAATATGTACCTGAATTTCATTGGCGCCCAGCTGCTGTAGGAGTTGTTTGTCGCCGCCCAATGCACCGCCGGTCACCATGTTCATATCGAGCTCGCCGTTTGAAGCGGCTTTCATGTCCTTCTGCCATTTAGACATGGCAACAATGCTAAAATCTTTTGGGGAATTTGCGGTTCCAAAAGTGAATTTCACCGTCTTGGCCTGAACAATTCCCAGCGGGAGAATAAGTCCCACGATTGCCAAAATACAGATGATTCGAACAAATTGTTTCATTTTAACCTCCTCTTTTGATTGTTTTTGTGTACCTCCACCGGATACACCGTTTATAAAAAATTAAGGACTATTTCGCTCGCTCATTGGATTCGATCCATCCCATTTCCTCCAAACTCCCGGTGATTTCCCACCTGGAGCTTTCTATATTTTCAACAATGATCTGATAAGCAACCGATTTGTCATTTTTCTCCAAAGCCGCCACGACCTTATCGTGTCTTTCGATGGATGTGGATATCCATTGCTTGCCGTGCTTCGGATCAACCGTTGAGGAACAACGGGCCTGCTTTATCCGTTCCCAGTTGTTGAAAATCAGTTCGTACAGGGCGTTATTGTCGATAGCCCTGTAAAGGGATCGATGGAATTCATCATCCAGTTTTTCATTCTGCTTAACATCAACTGTTTTCAATGCTTCCAATTGTTTTCGAATCAATTCACGGAGTAATTCCAGAAGCTCCGGAGTCGCCCGCCGTAACGCTTTTTGGATGGCAGCCCCTTCCAATACTTTTCGGATTTCAAAAAGATCATCCAAAAGCTTTCTCGAAAGGGTGCGGACAATAACACCGCGCCTGGGAACGTTCACTGCAATGCCCAAGTTGATGAGAATCTGAAGCGCGTCACGAACCGGCACCCGTGATACGCCGAACATTTTTGCGATATTTTCTTGAACGAGCTGCTGCCCCGGTTCAAATTCAGCTTCGTGGATCATCTCTTTCAGCGACTGGGCAATCACCTCACCGGTACTTCGAATGGCGTCGATTTTTCGGGTCAGGTTTTCAATTGACATCGTTTTTTTCCATTTCCATGTTCGGCATTATCATGCACTATACTTGGATACCTTCTTTCAGTTTCTTCCAGATCTCACCGCGCAGTTTCAGAAACGCGGGCAATGATTTCATACTCTCGTTGCGTGGCCTCCCAAAGGGCACTTCGATGAGTTGATCTAATTTTGCCGGACGCGGGGTAATCACAGCAATGCGATCTGAAAGATAAATCGCTTCTTCAATGCTGTGGGTCACAAATAAAACGGTTTTCTTCTCCTTGCTCCAGATGCCGAGCAACTCGTCCTGTAGGATATCTCTCGTTTGAACATCCAGCGCACCAAACGGTTCATCCATCAGAAGGATCTCCGGCTGTATGGCCAGTGCCCGGGCGAAACCGACTCTCTGCTGCATGCCCCCGCTGAGTTCGTGGGGATATGAATCTTCAAAGCCGTCCAATCCTACCAGCTCGATATAATGCATGGCAGTGTCTCTGCGTTGGGAGGTGGAGATACCGAGGATTTCGAGGCCGAATTCAACATTTTCTCGTGTGGTTCGCCATGGGAAAAGGTCGAAGCCCTGAAAGACCATGCCGCGACCTTTCCCACCGGTTACGCCGGTTACGTCAATCCCATCCATGTAAATGGAACCCGAGTCACAGGGGATCAGTCCGTCTGCCAATCGAAGCAGGGTCGATTTTCCGCATCCGCTGGGACCGATGATGGCGAGAAACTCGAGATTTGAAATTGTGACGGATAAATCTTCAATTACGGGGATGACCTCATTTCCCCGCGGAAAGCTTTTGTACAAATTTCGCAACTCGAGTTTCGGGGTTGCCATAACCTTACTTTAGCTCCTGTAGGGCTTGTTCAATATACTTGGTTTCAACGACTTTGCTGACATCCACCGTGCCTTTAACAGCACCTGCGGATTTATAGATCGGCAGCAATTCCTTATAGACGCTTAAGGAATGCTTCATGTTCTCCGGCCAGCAGCCGATGTCTTTCCCGAGGGCCTGGCGAACGACCTCGATCTCCGCGTCGCTGGCTTTCTTCATGTTCTTTTTGGTTCCATATTTTCGATACATGGCCGCATACCATTTGGGATCGCTGTCGGCTTTCCGGAATGCGATAACGGTGGCCTTGAGCAGATCCACGGCGACTCTTTGATTTTCGGGCTTTGCCAGCCACTTGCCACTCACGATCCAGACTTCACCCAGAAACGCATCGTACTCTTTCGCCGGTTCGATCAGGACCTTGAAATTACCCTTTTTCGCCACATCGCTGGCTTGGTCGAAATGGAGCGGAACCCCGTCCACTTTACCGGCCAGTAAGGCTCTCATCCGGGCGCCGGAGCCGCCCATGGTAATCACGTTGACCTTGTTCATGTCGATACCGCGCTTCTGCAGCGGACCCACCAGCATAACGTGTGTAAAATCGCCTTTGGAATTTACTGCAAGGGTTACATCTGATTTTTCAACATCTTTGAGAGTTTTGACCTTATCCCCGTTTACGGTGAATACGAGGCTGGTGTGCATGAAGGCATTACCGATAATTTTAAGATCAGCACCGGCCTCCACCGCACGTAAGGTGCTGATGGCGTCCCCGGCTCCCACCTCCACCGAACCGGTGAGTATGGACTGGGTAATGGTTTGAAGTCGTTTGACGCGTGTCCATTCAGGTGTCCCGTAACCTTTCATGCTTGGCAGGATTTCGTTCAATGCCGCCATGTAGGGAATATGGACGCCCAGTGAGTTGCCGGGAATGTTGATGGTCAGCACCCGATCGGCTGCGACAGCGGGTTGCGTGTCCATTATTCCTAAACAAATTACGCCGAATACAATAGCAAAAATAACGCTCTTACCTTTCATAGTACCCTCCTTTTCTGACTGTTAATGGTTATGGGCGGTCGCTGCTGTTTATGGCAAGTGACTGCCGTGGTGACGCCATATCTAATCGATTTCCTATGCAGCTCTCATTCGAGCTTCATACCAAGGTGCAACTTTCTGTCCAATGCGACGTAAAATAACATTCGTTCCAATACTAACAATCATGATGGTCGCAAGGTAGGCCAATATCGGTGCGGTTGAGATGTCTAAGCCGGTTTGAAAAATAAGTCCGCCATAGCCGGTAATGATAAACATTTCAGCCACGACCATCGCCCGAATGGCATGAACCAATCCGAGACGGGCGCCGGTTATCAGGTACGGAAACAGGGCCGGCAGAATCACTTTTTTATACTGCGCTACTTTTGTGGCCGCAAAAGAGCGGGAAACATCGATGTACCGGCTCTCAATGGCGACGGAACCGTGATAGGCTGTCGGCACGATGTAACCGACGGATGCCACGAATACG
>JAHEHB010000475.1 GCA_024644775.1 Deltaproteobacteria bacterium | reverse complement strand
AGTCGGCTCATTTTTCGTTTCCTTTTCCTTTTATTTTTTTACCCACCGGTTTCAATGCGAGCGCCCCCGCGTAGCGCTCAAGTGCCGTTCGAGCGGCTTCGCGATCTTTGGATGTCGCCGCCCGCGCTCCGTTCGTTACCTCGAACCGGAGCGACAGCACATGCAGTTTTTTAGCTTTCCAGTCTGCCTTAAGATCGATGCGCGCAACGAGCTTATCCCCGGCCAATACCGGGAGACAGTAGTAGCCGTATATGCGCTTCGGGGCGGGTTTAAAGATCTCTAAGACTTGATCAAAATCGAACAGTTTTTTTACGCGCCGGCGATCCCAGAGAACCGGATCGAATGGCGAGAGTAGAACGCCTTTGTCGTGACGTGGACGCACGCGCTTCAGTCGCGATGCGAGCTCAAGGTCGTTTGACCGAATCCAGCCAGGACTCTTCTTTTTGTCATCGCCGACGAGGGTGCAAGGAACAATACTGCCCTTGTCAACGAGGCGGTTCAATGCGGCGGTAATATCCTTCTGTTGATTGCGGAACCGCCAAGTTTGGGAGAGTGTGCCGGTCGCAGCCCATCCGTGTCCCTGCAACGCGCGAACAAGGAGATGCTCGATTGCTTCCGGTTCCGGCACCTCGCATTGCCGCCAGCGTTCGGGAATAACTCGTTCGGTAAGATCATAGACTTTCTGGAAATTCCGCCGCTCAACGATGGCGAATTCCCCCGAGGACCAGAGCGCCGTTGCCACCCGTTTTTCGATTTTAAGATTCCACCACCCGCGACCTCCGTATCCTTCCATGTCCAGGGAGCGAAGCGGTCCCTCTTCAAGAATACGGCGGCGCAGGTTTTTCGCGATTTTCGGGTGCTGACCGATCAGATCTCCCCACCACGGATGGCGCCTGAACGCCTTCCGGCGAAATTCGAAGACAGGATAGAGATCTATGGGGATCCAGCTCACTTCATGTCCCCAGTATTCAAAAAGCGGCTCTTTTGGACGGAGCAGTTCTTCCGCGAACACCGGATCCATCCCCTCGAGACGCGAGAGAAGAACGATCGAATGGCTCCGGGCACCGGCGATGGAAACGGTGTCCAGTTGAAGATATCCGAAGTGCTGAATAACCCGGTGAGCCGCTTTGCGAGCGTGAAGCGTCCGGCCCGTTGCGCGTTTCGGAAAACCGGTCCACTCAGGCTTGAGAAGGCCGGCACGGGCGAGAGCGAGTCGGCGGGCTTCGAGAACTCCGATGGTTTCCATTTACTTTTTGAACCAAACACCGACTGCAATAACGATTAGTGAAATGTTGGTACTTGCTCTTGAAAAACCTTCAGGGTGTACCCCCATAATGGGTGTACCTGCTAAATTTGCGATCATGGCGAGAACGTAAGCGATGGCCGACAGAATGATTGCCAGTGTCGCTAGAAGGAGACTTCTTTGTCTGTCCTGGACCTCGTTCACAGAATAATCCTTTCTTGTCCTGTTGATGCGTTGTAACTAGTTTTCTGTAACCAATATCTCCATACGCGTCAAGTGTTTTACCTGGAATCTTTCAAACCAAAGCGTCGCCCCTATCTCTTATAACCTTTTATTCACGATCAATGTTAGTCACTATCAAATTTATTCACGGTCAATTTTATTCACGATCAAATTTATTTACGATCAGTGACTCACATACATCTCAGGTTCTTTTCTTTTACAATAGCTTGTACTTAACCATTTTGCGATCTCTTTTATCCGTGGATTCTCCATGACCCTTGCTTGAGTCGGACAATTTTTAATACATGCACAGCATAGAATACACGCCTTCGGGTCGGTTATTACCCCATCGTTTACAGTAATCGCTGAGGTCGGACAAACTTCGGCACAGGTCCCACATGTTGTGCATAGATTCTCAAGCGTAATCGGCGAAACCTCTGACGGTTTCCCTCGCTCTTTATAGGGAAAATTTCCTGGCACTTCTAATTGAGGTACGTTGTCGAGTGCGTGAATATCTCTCAGTTTCTTCTGGATCAGTTCTCCAAAATTTTTTGCCTTCTCGAGGTCTTCCTTGTCGGGTCGGCCGATCGCAATTGGTGTATTCTCATTTGCAAATGAATGCTCACCAATGAATGCCCCGCCGGCAACCGGAGCAAATCCCGCTTCTTTCGCAAGGTTTCTTAACTCAAGAAGGGCATCTTCATACTCTCTATTTCCGTAAACGACAACGACAACTGCCGGTGTGTCATTGGCCCTCAGTTGCTGAAATCTGCGCACTGCATCCATTGGAATCCGTCCGCCATATACCGGGGCTCCGATAATGGTCAATTCATTGTCCATGCTTCCAAACTCATTTACGTTCGCGTCAGGTGTCGATAAATCAAGATGTTCGATTGTTTCTGTCTGAATGCCCTGGGAAATGCCTTCTAAGACTCTTTTCGTTGTCCTCGTCGGTGAAAAATAGATCAGCTTTACCGCTTTGATGTTCATTGTCCAGGTCCTTTCAATCGTATTTTTTGTGAATATTTTACCAAAAATCCGGTGTCGTATCGAAAACACGAGAAAAACGTAACCCCTATTAGGATTACATTATCCTTATGGTCCTTATACCTATACACATTCATCGATGTATTTCTTTACCGTGCGGCGGTCAAGTTTGGTTCGGCGGGCCACGGCTTCGTAGGTACCATGTCGTTTATAGAGCAGATAGCAGTAACCCGTTAAAAGCCTTTGGGCATCAATATCACCCTTTCGAATCCCCTCGATTAATTGGGCATCCAGATCTGTATGCACCTCCTGTTGTATACCTGCATAGCTTTTATTCATCAACACCCCTCTGACACATTGGCCTAATTCACGCACATTGCCCGGCCAAGGATAGTTTTGTCCGAGTTGCTTATCGATTACCTCTCTTGCCATTTTGCAGATATCCGGAGAGGGATTACCGAGCATCCTCTCCACGATAAGGGATAGTAAATCATCCAATTCCCGCGAGTTTTCTTGAATTCGCAACCGCAGGGGGGGGACGGTGATCATGTCTGAACAGAGCCGGTAAAAGAAATCTTCCCGCATTTGACCGTTTTGACGCAACCGATCGACCGAACGATTGGTGGCAGCAATCACCCGCCCTTCAAAACGACGTTTTTCATGGCTGCCTACCGGGCTGAATTCTCTTTCCTGCAGGACCTGCAATAGTTTAATTTGAATCGGAATCGCAACTTCACCGATTTCATCCAGAAAGATCGCCCCACTGGGACTGCAACGATCAAAGGTTCCCTGATAGTCGTCGACAGCACCGGTAAAAGCACCTTTCTTATGGCCGAAGAGTTCAGATTCGATCAGGTTTTCTGGAAACTGGGATAGATTGATGGCGATAAACGAGCGTGTAAAACTTTCTTTGAAACAGCTTTTTTTTTCATCGTAGGGAATGAAACCGGAGCGACCGATGGCGGCTGCCGCCGTTCCTTTCCCTGTACCGGTTTCCCCCAGAATCATGGTGGAAAAATCTTCCATACGGTTCCACAGATATCGATTGTACAGATCAATATCCTGGGTGAACACATTGTTCCAGAGTTTGCGGCGCAGCTCTCTCATGCAAGGGCTGCAACCAACCAAACTTGTGTCGATAAAAAAAAAGGCTCGCCGCAGCTGAAACACCAGTTCAAAATAGCGGCAAATTTCCGGTTGTTCAAATCCCCGCTGGAGTAACCACTGGAAGGCTTTCCGGGCAAATGGTACGGTCAAGGGTGTGTCCCCGGCAGAGATCTGGTTTAGGATGAATTGGTCAAAATGTTCTAAATGTAGGTGAAAAAAATAGAATAGAAGCGCATTTTGCACTAAAATCCGGTCCTGCCCACGATACTGTCGAATATCGACCCTATGCTCCTTTTCAAATTGCCGCATCCTTGAAAACACGACCTCAAGCGTCTTTTTTGTGCGTTCTGCCTCGGTTTTGGGTGATGGAAGACCTATTAATTGTAAATCAATCGCTTCCCGGGTTGCACCGAACG
>JAHEHB010000128.1 GCA_024644775.1 Deltaproteobacteria bacterium | reverse complement strand
TTAAGGTAAACCGTGTAATCTTATTGGGTCTCGGAAAGATAAACAACGTAAAGGGCGAATCACTCCGGGTAATGGCAGGAAAGGCTGTTAAACAGTGCATTAAAAAGAGTCTTTCCGAACTATTTATTGCGGTTCCAGCCGCTGAAAAACTTAATATGGAAACACTTCAATTATTGGAAGCGTTAGGCGAAGGCGTCATTTTAAGCAATCATCTTTTTAACAAATACAAAAAAGAAGAAAAGCTGACGCCCTTAAAATCGATTCATTTTCTAGTGCGACCATCCATCGTAAAATCGAACGCAAATCAAATGGACCGGATACAAACCATCTGCCAGGGAACCATCTTAGCAAGGGAATGGGTGACGATTCCTTCCAACGATAAGAGACCCGAGCAGTTTGCAAAATCGATAGCGCAAATCGCAAGAAAAGAAAAACTAAGAACCACCGTAATGGATGAAAAAATGCTCCAACAAAAAAAAATGGGTGCACTACTGGCAGTGGCTGCAGGAAGCCAGAGCAAACCCCGCATGGTCATATTGGAGTATCGGCCCGCCGGTGCGAAAAAAACCGTGGTTTTTGTTGGGAAAGGGGTTACCTTCGATTCGGGAGGAATCAACTTAAAACCATCCGGGTCGTTAGATTCCATGAAATCCGATATGTCGGGCGCCGCTGTGGTGGCAGCAACACTGTTGACGGTCGCAAAGATAAGACCGAAGGTCCGAGTTGTGGGCCTAATGCCGATTGTTGAAAACATGCTGTCTGGAACCGCAACACGGCCTGGCGATATCGTGAGAAGCTTTGACGGGAAAACGGTTGAAATCGGAAACACCGATGCCGAAGGAAGGCTTATTCTGATTGATGCCATGTCCTATGCCATAAAAACATACAAACCAGAGATACTCATTGATCTGGCAACATTGACCGGTGCCTGCGTGGTAGCACTGGGAGAAAAGATCGCGGGGACATTTACTTTTGATGACAAGTTAGCCGAAATAATTCAAAAATCCGGTGAAAAGACCCAGGAGCGATGCTGGCGGATGCCACTTCCGGAAGACTACAAAGAATTACTGAAGAGCGATTTTGCGGATTTGCGTAATATTGGAAGCACGCGCTGGGGAGGCGCGATCACCGCAGCACTGTTTTTATCGGAGTTTGTAAACGATACTCGCTGGGCCCATATTGATATTGCAGGCCCTTCATATATAAAAAAGGAATCTGCCTACTGCGGCGCCGGGGGAACCGGCTTTGGTGTGCGCCTGCTTTGCGAGGTGCTTGAAACGATAGATAAATAATACCCTAATTGAGCCAAGGCTCTATTAGGGAGCGTTCAGCAATCAGCTTTCAGCGGTCAGCTTTGGTTGAATATCGAAAAATTCATACCACTTTTATGCAAGAGATATGAATTTCTTCTAGAATCATTCTCCTGATTGCTGAAGGCTGATACCTGACAGCTTTCAATTGAGCATTTTCGCTCAATTGGGGTAATATACTTAAAACTTTACGGTCTTAACGACATCCTGGTATTCTTTCACCTGCTCCTCGGTAAGCTTCCGGCGGAATAAATCCTGACGAACCAGGATGGGGATTCTTCGATTTAAAGCAAGCGCCACCGCGTCACTGGGCCTGCCGTCGATCATGTGCTCGATTCCGTCTAATTTAAAGAACACATTTGCATAGAATGTATCATTCTGTATGTCGTAAATTTCGATACGAAGAAATTCCGGGGTGAGTTTATCCATCATACTAAGATATAGATCATGGGTGAGCGGTCGGGGCGGCTGTACCAAGCCTTTTTCCTTGGCAATGGCAGTAAATTCCGCATCACCGATAAACATTACAAAATAGCGATCAGCTCCCTGATGTTCTCTTAGAATCACCATGTTTCCTCTGTTTGGATCAGATTCAAGGTGAACTTCTTTAGTTTGGATCATTTCAGTAGATGTCATGTTAAAACCTCCATGTTAAAACCGCCCATCACAATCTATGCCTCCTTTTTACCTTCCGGTTTATCTTCGGGCTGTCCCGCGTCTTCCTCTTTGCCAAAACGTTTGACGAGTTCTGCCATATCAAGAAAACGGCTGTCTACCTTTCGAAACAAGGTGCCCTCCGGATACATGCCATCCGGTTGAAATTCTCCGGCTTCCATTCCGGTTAGAATCTCAATACCCTCTTCAACGGTGTTTATGGGCCAAATATGGAACAGGCCGGCTTTCACCCGATCAATTACATCTTGTTTGAGCATAAGATTTCGAATATTTTTCTGGGGAATGATGACACCTTGTCGCCCAGTGAGTCCCTTATATTTGCAGATGTCAAAGAAAGCCTCCACTTTCCGGGTGACGCCTCCGACAGCTTGAATTTCTCCTTTTTGACTCACCGACCCTGTCACGGCAATACCCTGATAAATCGGCACCTGTGCCAGCGCACTCAACAAAGCAAACAGTTCTGTACTAGATGCACTATCTCCCTCAACCAATCCATAGCTCTGTTCGAAACAAAGCGTTGCTGTTAGAGAAAGCGGTTTGTTATGTGCAAAGCGTTCCCTGAGAAGGCTGGTGAGGATCATTATGCCTTTGGTGTGAATATTGCCACTCATCTTGGATTCACGTTCAATAGCAACCACTCCTTGACGACCGACTGAGATGGTGGCGGTGATTCGATTAGGTCTGCCGAATTCATAGTCACCGGTCATCAGAACAGCCAATCCATTAATCTGACCAATCTTATTACCATCGGTTTCAATCAAAAATATATCTTTTTCAACCAGTTCTCGAACCCGTTCTTCAAGCAGGTTCGATCTGAAGATTCGCTTCTGAATGGCTTGTTCCACATGCGTCCCCTGGATGAATTCATTCTGATTCAGACCGGCGAAATAGTTTGCTTCTTGAATCAGATCACTGATGTCCCCAAGTTCCAGCGTCAGCTTGTCTCGATCTTCGGTAAGTTCCATGCTATATTCTATGGTTCGGGCCACCCCCGTTCGGTCCATATGACGGATTTTCTTCTCTGTGCAATACCTTCCAATCATTTGGGCGAACTGTAAGATCGTCTCCTCCTTCCGGTCCATGCGATCGTTCATATGCGCTTTAACCTTAAATAACTTTGGGAACCGATCATCATAAATGTGCAATAACTCGAAAAGATAGGGATCGCCGGTCAGTACAATCTTAATATCAAGGGGTATCGGTTGGGGACGAATAGTTCGAGTGCTAAAAATACCGTAAAGCTCTCCTAAATCCTCTATCCGAATTTTACGATCTCTAAGCGCCCGCTTCAGTGCCTCCCAGGACAAAACCCATTTGAGCAGATCTAATGCCTTTATGACGAGGTATCCTCCATTGGCTTTGTGGAGGACGCCCGGCTTAACCATGGTAAAATCTGTAAACAAAGCACCAAACAACGCTTGCCGCTCGATGGTTCCAAATAGATTCGGATAGATTGGGTTGGATTCAATGATGACCGGTGCACCATCGGTTTCCGAATTGTCCACCAACACATTCACATCGTATTTCCGGAAGGCAGATTCTTTACTCACGGCACCGAAATGTGGAATGGGTGGTTGTTGGCTTTCCTCTTTTTGGGTAAAATCATCAATATTTTCAACGACATTTTCTCGAACGGCTTTCAGGTATTCTATAACCTCCGGTTCTTCCTTATATTTTTCAAGATAAGGCTCCAAGTGGTGCTCGACGACAAAAAGCGCGACCTCGCGCGTTAGCTGATCTTGTTGTTTTTTGACCTCCGCCTCTTGGTTTCGGATTTTCTTGACGGTATCTTTCATTTTCCTCTGGAAGGCGTCGCTTCTTTCCTTAAGCTTTTGCTTTTCCTCAGAATTCAGCTGAGCGAGCTCCTCCTGTGTCATGGGCTGACCTTTTTTTGAAGCTGGAATCAATACCATTCCCGCCTGTGAAACTTGCAGTATGAAACCCTCGTCCATGGCCTTCTTTGTTAGTTCGTCAATAATTTCCCTGCGTTGATTTTCGACACCCGATTTCATCGCCTCTTTTCGCTCACGATAGTCATCGCTGTCAAAAACCTCAGGCACTTTTGTCTGGAGGGTGTCAATGAGCATCTTCATATCTTTTTTGAGCGCTTTTCCCTTTCCGGCGGAAATCTTAAGGCACTTCGGGCTGTCGGGCTCTTTAAAATTAAAGACGTAACACCAATCCGGCGGTGTCGGTTCTTTTTTTGCCTGCTCCTCAAGGTAAGTTCTGGCTGTGTATGTCAAGCCCGTTTTTGAAGGACCCGCAATAAAAATATGATAATTATCGACTTTCATTCCCATTCCGAATTTAATGGCGTCACTGGCCCTTTCCTGACCCAGAATCCGTTCTGAAGGTGAGGCCAAGGATTGGGTGTTTTCAAACGGAAAGGATTCTGGATCCACGCTCGCTCGAAGCTCACTGATCGGAACTTCCAGAAGTTTATTCGACATATCTGGCTCCTCCATGGTTAAAGGGAATTTGTATCCACAAATTCGACGACAGTATTTAAAGGTAGGCACCAGGGTCACATTGGCGCTTCCCCTGCCCCTTTCCAAGTTATTAAACCATTTAAGCTGCCATCGCGCTTAAATTAGTCGTACTTTCTTTGAAAATAGAAGGAATACAATGAGTTACAGATCATAAGGGGTGAGACTCTCAAAGCCGGTTTCTGTCACCACCACCGTTTGCTCAAACTGAGCCGAAAGGGAAGCATCCTTGGTGACAGCCGTCCATTTGTCTTCTAAAATGTAAAGATCTTTTTTTCCAAGGTTAATCATGGGCTCAATAGTAAAAACCATGCCGGGAACCAGAACGATCCCATCTCCCTGACGTCCAAAATGCGGGATTTGAGGAGCCTCGTGAAATTCAAATCCAACCCCATGCCCCACAAACTCCCGCACGACCGAGCAATTTTGGCCTTCCGCATAATTTTGAATCGCCCACCCGATATCACCCACGGTGTTTCCCGGCCGAACCATCGACATACCGATTCGAAGGCTTTCTCGGGATACATGCACAATCTTCTGGGCATCGGGTGATGGGGTTCCCACAAAAAAGGTCTTGCTTACGTCAGCATAGTATCCATTCAAGATGGGAGTAACATCCACATTAATAATGTCACCCGCTTTTAGTTCTCGATTCTCGGGGATGCCATGACAGATTACCTCATTGATTGAGGTACAAACACTTTTCGGAAACCCTCGATAATTCAACGGCGCAGGCGTTGCGTGGTTCTTTATTGTGAATTCATGAACAAGGGTGTTAATTTCCTCTGTGGTTAAACCCGGACGAATGGATGCTTCCACCAAATCGAGTGTCTCTAGAGCATGATACCCCGCCTTTCTGATGGCAGCGATATCTTCTGAGTTCTTTAGTCGAATTTTATATTTATCAGCGTAAACCGCTTCAACATCTTCCGGCGTGTTATCTTTTTTATCCAGACAACATTTTTTGTATTTAAACCCGCTGCCGCAGGGACAGGGGTCGTTTCGGCCGATCTTTGCCATTTTGTGTTTCATGGTTGCATCCCGCGAATCGCATAACCTCCCAGTAAATACCCGGGTCCAGAGGGCCCGGCTTTGGTCCACCCCGGAGGGGTGATATGCATGGTAACCTTTACCAGCAGTGATAAGGTTTCAGGTTTCGGGTGTTCCACCGTAGGCGGATCAGCAACCGAGTTCGACCCGCTGTGTCGCAGTCGCTCATGAAATGGACAATATTTCACCTGGGTCGGTCTTCAGTTTCTACCAAATTGGTGCTCACGATCCGGTATTTACCGAAACCTGACACCCGACACCTGAAACCATTAACAGATTTGATCTATGGCAGAGCCGATAATCTCCGATCTGGCCTCGAAGACCAGGATTTCGATTTTCAATTAAAACTCACACTATATATCCACACAACTGTAGCCAAAAAAAAAGAATATAAGAAATTCAGCCCAGAGTGTCAATGCCGATGAAGTGGCAAATTACAACGGTAAGGATATTTAACTCAAAACGACAACTACAGTACATCATTGAAAGTGGTCACCGAATGGGTTAAATAGTTTCCAGTTTCAAATTTCCAGTTTCCTTGTTTTGAGAAGATCTAAATTGGGGGATGCTTTATGCATTATGAAGGAAATATAATCCGGCCGCCGAGTGAGGCAAACAGCATTCTGCTACAAGTTACCGTGGGGTGTTCTCGGAATAAATGCACATTCTGTGGCACGTATAAAGGGGAGCGTTTTCGAATTAAATCCGATTCCATAATTATGGAAGATATCGCTTTTGCAGCCACAAACTGCAAACATCAACGACGCGTTTTTCTGTGCGACGGTGATGCACTGATTATTCCTCAAAATCGATTGTTAAATATCTTAATGGAAATTGAAAAACAGCTTCCCTGGGTAACACGGGTTGGGGTGTACGCCAACGTAAAAAGTCTTAAAATGAAATCACTCGATGAACTAAAAACGCTTCGCACCCACGGCCTGGCTATCGCGTACATGGGGCTTGAAACAGGCGACGACGCGATATTAAAACGGATAAACAAGGGGGCGACTGCAGCGGACATGATAGCGTTCGGAAGAAAAGCGAGAAACGCGGGAATCAAACTGTCCATCACCGTTATTCTCGGTATTGCCGGCAAAGAACGCTCTGACATTCACGCCAAGGAAACCGGCCGGGTCCTTTCTGCGATTGATCCGGAGTACGTTGGCGCACTCAGTCTGATGCTTATTCCTGGAACCCTATTGCACAGAGAATATGTTTCAGGAAACTTTACGCTTATTGAACCAGAGGAAACGCTAAAGGAGCTCCGAACCATAATCGAATATACGGATCTATCTCGAGGATTATTTCACGCAAATCATGCCTCAAATTACCTTCCCATAAAAGCAAGATTGCCAAAAGGCAAAGACACCACTTTAAAACTGATTGACGAAGCCCTGTCCGGCAGGGTGCCCTTGAAACCCGAATGGCTCAGAGGACTATAAAAGGAGAAAAATCATGTCGAAGCATTCAACCGCCAACTCACAGAAAATCCATGATCTTTGTACCAATACGATCCGAACCCTCGCTATGGATGCGGTGCAGAGGGCAAATTCCGGACATCCGGGCGCTCCCATGGGACTGGCGCCGGCAGCCTTTGCACTATGGACGCGTTATCTAAAGCACAATCCAAAAAACCCGGAATGGCTGAATAGGGACCGATTCATCCTTTCCGCCGGCCATGCCTCCATACTTCTTTACAGCATGCTTTATCTGACCGGTTATAATCTAAATATCGACGAAATCGAAAACTTCAGACAATGGGACAGTAAAACGCCCGGGCATCCCGAATATAGATGCACACCCGGAGTGGAAACCACGACCGGCCCCCTGGGACAAGGATTTGCAAATGCAGTGGGGGTTGCACTGGCGGAACGACACCTGGCCAATTGTTTCAATAAACCCGGACACACCATAGTGGATCATTTTACCTACATGATCTGCAGCGATGGGGATCTGATGGAAGGAATTGCTTCGGAAGCGGCTTCGCTGGCAGGGCACTTGAAGTTGTCGAAACTCATCTGTCTGTATGACGACAACGAGATCAGTATTGAAGGGAGCACAGATATCTCTTTTACAGAGGATGTGGGCCTTCGCTTCAAAGCATACAACTGGCATGTTCAACACATTTTAGATGGAAACGATATAGACGGGATCTCGAAGGCAATTGAAGTTGCCAAAGCCGAGTCAGTCAGACCCTCTATTATTTTCCTGCATACTCAAATTGCCTACGGTAGCCCGAACAAACAGGGTACCGCCGATGCGCACGGATCACCTTTGGGGGAAGACGAGGTGCGGCTCGCCAAAAAGAACCTTGGCTGGCCTGAAGACGCCCATTTCTATGTGCCGGAACAAGCACTGAACGTATTTCGAAAATGCATTGAAAAGGGAAAACATGAAGAAGAAAACTGGCAAGCTGCTTTCGATACCTATCGTGAGCAATTCCCGGAGTTAGCAGACAATCTGATCAGTGCCGTAAACCGGGTGTTGCCGGACAGTTGGGATGCAGACATACCAGACTTTTCAAACACCGATGCGATGGCAACGCGAGCTGCGTCGGGAAAGGTGCTCAATGCCATTGCAGAAAGACTACCTTCCCTAATCGGTGGCTCTGCGGATCTTGCGCCCTCAAACAATACCATCATCGATACTTCCCATGATTTCCAAAAAGAACGGTACGATGGACGCAACATCCGGTTTGGCGTGAGAGAACATGGAATGGGCGGTATCTTATCGGGAATCGCCCTTCACCAAGGGCTCCTGCCCTACGGCGGCACGTTTCTGACGTTTGCAGACTATATGCGCCCTTCCATCCGGTTGGCCTCACTGATGGAATTACCGGTCACATATCTATTCACCCACGATAGCATCGGGCTCGGTGAAGACGGGCCCACCCATCAGCCGATTGAGCATCTTGCCAGTTTACGCGCAATCCCGGGACTCACCGTTATCCGTCCGGCAGATGCCACTGAAACCGCAGAAGCGTGGCGCCAGGCAATCAATCAAAAAAACGGGCCTGTGGCACTGATCTTATCCCGTCAAAAGCTTCCGGTTATCGATCGGGATCGCTATACCCCGGCAGAAGGTCTTAGAAAAGGTGCCTACATTCTTGAAGACACGGAGAATATACCCGATGTGATTTTGATTGCAACCGGATCGGAGGTCCATATTGCTCTAGAAGCAAAAGAACAGCTGTCCGAAAACAACGTTTCTGCGAGAGTGGTGAGTATGCCCAGCTGGGAACTTTTTGAAGCCACATCCCAGGAATATAAAGATAGCGTTTTGCCTCCCGAAGTAACACGCCGGATTGCAATTGAAGCGGCTGTTCCCATGGGGTGGGAGCGATACGCGGGGACCGGCAATCCGGTTATCGGAATTAATGGTTATGGCGCATCTGCTCCGGGGGAAACCGTAATGAAAAAATATGGGTTTACTACAGCCAATATTGTTGAAAAAGCCCTACAGTTGGTAGAACGATAATCGTTCAATAAGGCAAGCGAGCGTTGATCGAACACGTGATCGACGAAAAAAACCAGATCTTTTTTTCATGCGATACAAGGCAAAAACAAACCCCGGACGGGTGTTGTCACACGGCTGAAAGGAGACTATAGACCGTTTATTTTATCTCTTAGAACCGATGAGCACCGAAAAGTGACCACCCTTCGTTTGTCCAGCATCATATCCGCCCCTGTCGCAGGATTTCTGCCGCGCCGCTCTTTTTTTTCCTTTACACAAAACTTTCCAAAGCCGCTAATCAGCACGTCTTCGCCGTTTGCCAGTGTCGACTTGATGATTTCGAGCAGGGTTTCAAACAAATCAGCACAGTTTTTTTTGGGCAACCCGAGTTGATCATGGATCGATTCGATGATTTCTGCTTTGGTCAGCGCCATATGTTCTCAACTCCTTAATTTATGATACTGTTATGTGAACTCATTTTTTCAGCGGGTATTTTAATACGTTTTATTTCTTCCTTTGTCAAGTAATCACGAGATATTATTCAAATTTTCATCCGGAAAGGAGAGTAAACAATATAAGTTTTATCAACCCGATCACATAACTGTTGACAAAATATCGTGAAACGGCAGAATTGATCGATCACTTTGTCGTCACGTGCGGATATGACGACGCCCCGATTTGTTCATCTTTTAATGAGGAGTGAGCCATGAAAACCATATGTATCCTGCTTCTATTTTCTATTATCTGCCCAGCGAACATTGCCGATGCGGACGAAACTCATATCACCATTTACAATCAGGATTTGGGACTGGTGCAACAGGTCCGAACGGTGAATATCAAATCAAACGCCCTTTCGCTGCGATTTTCCGATGTAGCTGCAAAACTCATCCCGACTTCGGTTCATGTACGGCCTTTGGGAAACAATAAAAATTTTCAAATCCTTGAACAAAATTTTGAATATGACCTTATCAGTTCGGAAAAATTATTGGAAAAATATATCAATCAACATATTGAAATCATACGTAAAAATGGTGATCTCATCAAAGGCGTCCTGTTAAGCAAGCAGGGAGGCTCGCTGGTTATTAAGACAGCAAACAAGGTCACCATAGTCCCGTGGAACAACGAATTGTCCATTCATCTGGCAGAACTCACGAAAGACCTCATCACTCGCCCCACCTTGACTTGGAAGTTGGCGGGGATGACAGACGGCAAACAAGACCTACAAGTCAGTTACCTAACCAGCGGTATGGGGTGGCATACGGATTATGTTGCGGTACTCAATGAAAACAGCAGTCAATTAAATTTGGCAGCCTGGGTGTCGATTAACAATCAGTGCGGCGCAACATTTCAAGACACACATTTAAAACTGGTAGCGGGCGATGTAAACAGAGCCGCTAAACCGCGGGTTGCACCCGCCATGGCAACAAAAATGCTGGAAGCTGCCGCTGCTCCGGAATTTAAAGAAGAAGAAACATTTGAATATCACATCTACGATCTTGGACGAACCACGACACTAAACAATAATCAAATCAAACAGATTAACTTATTTTCGCCAGCCACTGTGAAAGCCGAGAAAAAATTCTTCTACAATGCATATCGTAACGCCAAAAAAGTAGACGTCCGTGTGATGTTTACAAACGAACCAAGGAGTGGTCTCGGAATACCGCTGCCGGCCGGGATATTTCGAATCTATCAAAAAAATGAAGAAAAGCTTGTATTCATCGGTGAAGATCGAATCGACCATACGCCCCGCAACGAGGATGTCAAGATCACCGTCGGAAAGGCTTTCGATTTATCGGGCGGACGGAAAATCATAAATAGGAAACGAGTATCCGAACGCGCAGAACGCCAGATTGTGGAAATAGAATTGCGAAACAATAAACCACAAGATGCGGTTACGATTATCGTAGAAGAAATGATTTACTATCAATATTGGGAAATCGAAAAGACGAATTTTCCATATACGAAGAAAGACACAAGGAGGGTAGAATTCAGCGTACCGGTCAAAGCTGGAACGAATACAACATTGCAATACACCATCTTACATTCGTGGTAGGCAAATATTTTGACATCAGTTCAGCGCCTCTTCCTCCGGTTTTGTACCGGTTAAACGATAATACGGGGCCCAATAAGCTTTCCGAATCCCTCTTATACCTTGCTCGGCAGCGCGACTGGTTGTATAGACAAGAGAGTAGAGGGTGGGTACGACCACAAGGGTTAATACGGTTGCAAAAGCCAAACCGAATATAACCGCACTCGCCATGGACTTCCACCACTGGGTAGACTCGCTGACGGTGGACAATTCCATTATGTGAAAATCATAGGCAATTCCGGTAACCATCGGCAACAGTCCCAATATGGTGGTGACGGCGGTCAAAAGGACCGGTCGAAGACGCGTGCAACCAGCGGCGACAATCGCCTCACGGGTTGGTATCCCTCGTTCGCAAAGCCGGTTGGTGTAGTCGATGAGGACAATGGCATTATTAACAACGACCCCTGCCAGGGAAATAACGCCGACACCGGTCATGATAATGCCAAACGGCATCTCCATAAATGCCAAACCCGCAAAAACACCCCCTAACGAAAGAATCACCGAAGTCATGATGATCAGCGGTTGCGAGATTGAATTAAATTGGGTTACCAATATCAGTACGATAAGAAACAAAGCTGCTGCAAAGGCTTTGGAGAGAAACGCCTGGGCATTTTGCTGCTCCTCGAACTCTCCTGTAAAACGGAGTTCGTAACCGGGAGGTAAAGGATAACTTGCTAAAACTTCCTCAGCCTGAGCACGAACCACCGGGCCCGGCGCATATCTTTCATCAACGTCTGCTTTTACGGTAACAACCCGCTCATGATTGATCCGATTGATCTGACCCAAACCACCCGTAATCTCAAACTTGGCAATGGTGCTCAGCGGTACCAATCCTTCTACCGTCGGAATAAGCAGCTCTCGTAAAATATCGGTTCTTCGTCGTTCTAACTCGGGCAGCTGAACAGTAATATCATAGTCTTCATCTCCTTCACGGTAGGTAGAGACCTTTATTCCATTAAAAGCAACTTTCAGAGCAAATCCGATGATCTCCGTTGAAAGCCCCAGGAGAGCGGCTCGCTGACGGTCTACCTTCACTTTTACAGTTGGAGACCCCGCGACATAATCGTCTCGAATATCCTGTACAAACGGAATTTTCTCCAAAACAGTGCGTACCTGCTGGGATATTCCGCCGAGCACATCAAACTTGTCACCAGAGATTTCAATATTTATGGGAGCTCCGGTGGGAGGTCCCTCTTGCTGTTTGGTAATACTGATTTCCGCACCGGGAATATCCTTTACGCGATTTCGAATGTCTTCAATGGACTGAAATCCCGATTCGACACGATCCGCCAATTCATGAAATTGAATACCGATATGGTTTGGGGAATTTTCCTCAAACGCCGATTGGCCTCCCAGAACAGCAACGGCTCGTGTATATACATATTTGATATTGGCTATATCTGTTGGACCGATCACTCGCTGCCCATTGGCGAGGATATGGAGCTTTTCATCGGTTTGATTATTGTAACAATCAACCGGATCAACATCCGGTGGGGGTAAATCAGACCCGTGCCCACCGCATACCGCGGATTCAATTTGCCTGGCAATACGATCAGAGTATTCTAAATCCGGCCCTTCCGGCATGTCTAGATTAATATAAATGTTGGTGGGGTCAATATTTGGAAAAAATTCGACCGGTTTTTCCAGTCCAATCTGATAGAACCAAATCATCGCCATTGCCACAAGCGATAAGAAAGACATCAAGACAACAGCCAAACGGTGATTCAGCGCGCCGTTAAGCAGCTTGCGGTATCCCTTCAGCATTGGTCCTCGAACAGTG
>JAHEHB010000474.1:799-3992 GCA_024644775.1 Deltaproteobacteria bacterium | reverse complement strand
GCCCAATTGGCAATAGCCTTATTGCATCATGTAAAAATATTATCAACGCAATATCCCGACCGTTTCACCGGCGAACCGCAGGAATATGAAGCAGCTAATTATATAAAAAAGCAGTTTGAGGGCTACGGGCTTACCACCAGAATTTTGCAAGTGCCGGTGATGGGCTGGGAGGTTACCCGTGAGCCAACTCTTGAAGTGCTGCGGCCGGAAAAACGAATAATTGAATGTGCGCCGTTTATCTTTTCTGGATCCAGCCCTCCCGGGGGCTTAAAGGGTGAATTGAAATATGTCGGGAAAACCACAATACTAGGCAGTTCGGACTATGAAAAATTCGGAATCGCGGATCAAGAAACCCACCAATGGCAAGGTTTTATCGTGGGTAGTTGTAAAGGCCCCGCTTGTGCACAGCCAGGACCACCTGCCGGATATGACTTCACGCAAAACGGACCCCATTATACATGGCCTTGTTGCATAATCGGCAAAAGCGATTTGGCGCGAATTCAACAATGGATGGGAAAAAAAGATAAAATTGAAGTGGCTTATTCCATTGAAACCCGATTTAAGCCCGATGCGAAATCTTATATCGTTGAAGCAAATATGGATAGTTCGAGCAGTTCAAAAAAGAGACTTATCATTGGCGGACACCACGACTGCATGGGAGCTAAGGGTTTTCCTGCAACCTTAAATTCCCCTGGCGCCATGGACAATGCTTCCGGTGTCGCAGTAGTTTTAGAGTTGGCTAGATCATTTAAACAACAGTCATGTCAAAAAGCGCTTACCTTCTGCACCTTCGGAGGCGAAGAACGCAACTTTATCATGTCCTCTGAGTACGTACGCGTAATGAATGAGAGAGGCAAGTTGTCGCAATTAGACTGTTGCCTGAATGTGGATGGAGCGGCCAAGGGAGAAACCTTAAGATTGATGTCTTCCTCGGAGTCCGATCCCGTCTTTCCTAAAATAGATCTTCAGTCCATGGCTACCAATGTGCTGGATGAACTTGAATTATCATCAACGTACCCGTTTAAAAGAATAACTCCGCCCCTGCCGAGAAGTGACGAATGGCCCTTTTTCAAAGCAGGGATACCTGTATTTAGAGCTGCATGGACCCAGGATTATGGGGATACATATCACCGTCAAGGTGATACGGTTGAGTTTTGTGATGATGATGAAAAATTTGTTGCCGTTTATCAAATTTATTACCATATGATACAGCGACTGCTAAGGCTGAATTGAAACAAAGAAAATGTTCCAAAGCCGTATAAGTTCGTTGTGAATTGATTTATGCCCATGGAGGATGGCGTGATTAGGGTTAAAGTATTTGGAGTATAGAATCGAATTGTTGGCCGAAAAAAATTGACATGCCTTGGGCATATGAAATGACTTTCAAATGCAGAAAGGAGGTGATAAGGGCAAACGGTCAACCCCCAAAAAGTTAACCCACTAACTAAAATGGAGGAAAAAATGAACACAAAAAAAACGACTTGTTGGATAACGGCAATATGTATCATGGTATTTGGCCTGGCCGCATTTACTTTCGCGGCCTCGGTGGAGGAGATGGCCAAAAAAGAAGGTAAGCTTATCTTTTACACGTCAATGGACTCGAAAACAGCCAATAAATTGGGACAGAATTTTCAGGAAAAAACCGGCATAAAGACCGAAGTATTTCGATCGGGTACCGGAAAGGTTCTGGCCAAAGTCGAAGCAGAATTTGCCGCTGACAAGTACATGTTTGATGTAATTCAGGTCTCGGATATGGCACCGTTTATCGTTTGGGCTCGTAAAGGTCTGCTGGAAAAATACAAGCCAGAAGGATTCGACAAATTTTTCGATTTCATGAAAGATACGGACGGATACTGGCTGGCCGTTAAAAGCAATACCTCTGTGATTGCTTATAATACGAATATCATTAAAAAATCAGACGCGCCGAAATCATGGAAAGACCTGCTTGATCCAAAGTATAAAGACAAGATTTCCATGAGCAACCCGTATTATGCCGGAACAACCGCGGTTAATATCGCTTGTATCCTCGAATTGTACGGGTGGGATTATTACAAGCAACTGGCTAAACTGAATCCCCATATCGACAATAGCCATGGGAAGCTCGAAACCCTCATGATTTCGGCTGAAAGACCGCTGATCGCCGAGCAAAACAACTATTCAGTGCTTCCCGATAAATTTAAAGGTCAACCGGTAGAAGTCGTTTATCCCGAAGAGGGGGTCACCTTATCGCCTGGTCCGGCCGGAATCTTGAAAAAGGCTCCCCACCCGAATGCCGCTAAACTTTTTATGGATTACATCTGCAGCAAAGAAGCCCAGGAAATAATAGCCGACAAATACTACTATCCCGGCCGTGTCGACGTTCCGGCAAAAGGGCAGCCATCTCTGGGTGAGCTCAAATTTCTTTTCCCTAAAATTACATGGCTGATAGAAAACAAGGGTGACATGGTTGACCAATTTGATACGATTATGGGTCGAAAGTAGTTCACCCCCAAAGGAGGAGATTTTGCATGATTCTAACAATGCATAATCTCCTTTTTTTCATATAGATTACCGAGCCGATACAAAGAGGAAATATGGCTACCATGAATAGGGTCATACCTGGGAGAGTTAATATTGTAAAGTGGGTCCTGTTTCCAATTGCAGTTACGGCTGTAATCATCTTGATTGTTTTTCCTTTGGTGCGACTATTCAAAGGCAGTATTTTTACGCCCGAAGGTGAACTCACCTTCATCTACTTTCTAAATATTTTTAAAGATAGGGCGTTGCTCGAGGCGTTTCGGAACTCCATGGTCATTGCCATCGGGGCTACCTTTATCAGCCTGATAACAGGCGTACCGATGGCTTGGGCGGTGAGCAGGACCGATATCCCTTTAAAAAACTTTATTCGTAATTTTACAACCGTTTCAATGGTGACCCCGCCCTTTCTCGGCGCGATTGCCTGGGTTTTTCTCCTGGGTCCGGGAGCCGGAAAATTCAATCTCTTCTTTCGCTTTTTGTTTAATACCGACAACACGCTTTTTAACATTTTTTCAACAACAGGTATAGCCTTTGTCATTTCAATGTATGCCTATCCTTTTGTGTTTTTGTATACCACTTCTGCTCTTGACAATATGGATGCGAATCTCGAGGACGCAGCCAACATTTTGGGCTCCAATAAATGGAAAACCCTATATAAAATTACCCTACCTTTGAT
>JAHEHB010000474.1:0-759 GCA_024644775.1 Deltaproteobacteria bacterium | reverse complement strand
CTGCTCATTTTTCAATTTCTTTACCTTCGTAAGAAGCAGTTCACGATCGTATCCGGAAAAAGTTCGCAACCCATGCTGATACGCCTAGGCATGGCGAAATGGCCGATTTTGGGTTATTGCCTCCTGGTAATTATGTTAAGTGTCATTATTCCATATTTTATGCTCCTGATCATATCTCTAAGTAAGATTTGGGGAGCCCCCCTGTCGCTAAGCAATCTGACCCTGGAAAATTACGACTTTATTCTTTTCCGCTACAATTTAAGCCAAAGATCTTTTTTGAACAGCGCTTTTCTTTCGCTATTATCCGCAACGATTGCCGTTTTTTTGGGTCTAATCATTACTATTTATATTAAACGAACTGAAAATTTTGGACGCCGTTTTCTACATTACATGATGATATTACCCTTTGCGATCCCCGGCATTGCGATGGCAGTTGCCTTTTTATGGGCGTATATCAGGCCCCCGTTTAACTTATACGGCACCATTTGGATACTTCTGGTTGCCTATATCGCCCGAAGAGTCCCTTTGTGTTACATGAACTGCTCGGATGCCATGACCCAGATCAATTCTGAACTTGAAGAATCAGCTCGTATTCTTGGTGCCTCATGGTTCAAATCAATTTTTTTTATATCTATCCCCTTGCTCAAGCTCAGTCTGGTGTCCGGGTGGATGCTGGTCTTTATCACTTCCTTCAGGGAGCTGTCGGCATCGATATTGCTATATAGCCCAAATAGTGAAGTAATCGCGGTAACCATCATT
>JAHEHB010000473.1 GCA_024644775.1 Deltaproteobacteria bacterium | reverse complement strand
TTTCTTATCCATTACCCGGCTTCCATGCCAGAAGGGAGCTCGCCAGCGGCACCAGTCTTCGTGAGCCCGATAGGTATCGAAGATAAACCAGCTTCCTTTCATTTCAGTATAACCCAATTGTGTACTGCCGCGACTCGCCATCTGGCTTTCATTGAGGGGGAGGTTCATATGCTCGGCAGCATTTCCATTCAGGTCGTAGACATATAATGAACTGTGGCAGTCTGGAAAATATCCCGAAGGGAAGGTATTCGATCCGCACCCTGACCATCCACCGCCTTTGCATCCCGGACTTTTGCGACTCGAGGCGGCACAGATGCCCTTGCGATATTCCGGGCCGTAGCTCCAAACTTTTTCGCTCTTTTGTGCGTTGTTATGAGCAATACGCATGCGTCGGATTGCTTTACCGGGACTAAGTCCTTCGGCAAGGTCAAATCGATAATCCGGTGGTTCCAGGCTTCCGGCACAGGCACCTTCCCATTCGTGGGCGTCACAAATGCGTTTACCCATGGCCGCACAGATTTCTGCTGCTTCACGCGTGCGTACCCAAACCACAGGGTAGGAACACGGTATATCGGGAAATTCGAACTGATCGATGCAAACGTCGGCATCTTCAACTGTTTCAGTAGCCGGATTGTAAAGCGGTGCCATGTACTTCGCCCCGCAGACTCTCTCAAAGTCCGGATTATCATACTGAACCGACAATCGCTCCAACTTGGCAAAACATTCCTGCGACGTTGCCGGATGTTGGGTGATTACCGGATTGCCCTGCCCCATGTACCGGGATTTGGCAAATATCGAACGAATGGTTGTCAATTGTGCATCTGTCAAGCCGTGGACACTTTTCAATTGCTGAAACATCTTTTCATTTTGGGATATTAAAGGCTGAGCTTCAAGCGAAGGTTTAAATATTACAAGGATTCCCGTGGCAATTATTAAGAGTCGATAAAACATCATTTTGCCTCCTTGCTAAGGATGCCGACGCATCAAGTAAAAAAAATCTCGATTATCCGAATACCCCAGAAAACGGGGAACATACTGCCCATGGTCGGTCTTATCCAGCACATTCATTCCCCGGATCAAGTGCTGAACGAATAGATTTGCCCCCTCGCGTTTGTAAAGTGCCAAATAGGTATGCTCGAGTGCATTCATATCCAAATGCATGGCATAACGGCATTCGTAAGCTTGAAAAACACGTGCCATTGCAGAGGGTGTTGCGCTGGAAAAATAACCGTAGATGAGAAACCGCTTTCCCTGTTTTTCCTGAAACGCCAGACCGGCCCGCAACGTACGAAGCCGCTTATCCTTTGAGCCGGACCAGTTTCCGCGGCCCCACCGGCTAACGAGTCGTCCGGGCCCAGATTTCTTTGTAACGGGATCAAAGTCAACAATGGGTACCCCATTCTGGCGTGCGTGAGAAATTCGTCTCAGCTTCGTGTTGTCGCCTTCTCTCCAGGTCTTCATGTCAACGGTGCCGTCCGCGAGAACAAAGAGGGTGGATAACCCGGGATGCAATTTGCTAAAGACAACGCCGGATTCGACAAACCCGTAATGAGTCCCATGGTTTTTGAGTGCAAGGTCGCCATATTTAAACGCCCCGTGCGAACGCTTGAATCCTCCGGTAAACGTCGCTGCCGTTCTGGACGCATTTATTGAATTAATCAAACCTGTGACAATCAAAGGGGCCACCACACCGATCCCATCGGGGCCAGGGAGACGGGAATCCCTCATGGTATCCTGCACACGACGGGACCATTTTACTCGAGGATGCCTCGTTCCGATGGCAAAGCCCAGATCAAATCGATCCATATCAAATGCGATCAGATACACCAATGCCGACTTCTCGTAACGATCCAATCGTTTGACAAGTTTGGAATAACCCTTGAAAATCTCGGTAGAAATAAGATTCGGCTGAATCAGGCTCACATAGATTCCCGGATTATCTTTAACGGCATACCAGCTTCCCGGCGTAACGCTCTTTGAAGAGGGGTTCTTGATATCGATGCCGAGATCAGTGGGAACAATCCGGCGACCCCGATAGTCCGGATTCATCGAGGCCGGTGCGGGCATCTCAGGCGATTCGACCACGTCTTTGGATGTCGAGCCGGCAATCATGCGTCCCTCTTTTCGAAAGGTGTCTTTGAAAAATGTGTCCCGTACAAAAGTCACCATTGACTCGCCTCCCGGAATCTTATCCCGCAGAAAATCTGTCACAACTTCGATGTTCGTGCGATGCCCCTTGGTGGGATTTCTCAGGTACAGCTTTTCTCCGCAAAGGGGCGCATAGATAAGCCGGGCGCCGTTGGCCGGCGTCGAAGGTGGCCGTGAGGTCGAGTCCCAAATTTTACACCCCACTTTGTGAATCCCATCGACAATCACAAAGCGATCCGGATGACTTTCATCTAAAACAAATTCCTGCTGTTTTGGATAAGGATTCTCCAAATGATACACGGTTTCGGGACTGCCGTCGTTCCAGTTGAGTCGGAGCAGATACCAGATATTTATCGACGGATTTAAATTCATCAAGGTAACAACTCCGGATTTCCCGCCGGGACCTCGGATAGGTGTCGAATAGGTGCGTCGAAATTGCTGCAGTTCAACAATGGATTTAGGAACGTTGGCGTTATATTCTTCGATGTAGCTATTGGAAATATCGATCCCCACGTCAGCTTGCGATATCGTGCCGGCCGGAAATAGAATCGGAAATATTAAAAGAAATAAAAACAAAATGGAATCTCTACGTTGCATTGATTGGTATTCCTCCCGTCATTCGGAAAAATAAGGGGCAATGCCCCAATCGCTTGTAACATTTCCGAGACGTTTAAGTATCAACGGGCTGCAGTCATTGCTGCATACCGTTTATCTCACAGCTGCATCCGTCTGAAAATCCTCTCCGGGATGACGCAGATCAGACGCATAATCGGGCGCCAGAACCAGGGTACGTATACAACGGTTTTTTTCTTTTGGATGGCCTTATGGATGTCCACCGCAACCGTCCTGGGAGCAACCCACAGCAATCCTTTGGGGATATGGGCCGTCATCGGTGTATCCACAAAGCCCGGTTTGATGGTAAGTACGTGCACACCGGTACGAAACAGACGGTTACGAAGCCCTTGCAAAAAAACCGTGACCGCCGCCTTGGCGGCACCGTACACATAGTTGGACTGTCGCCCCCGATCACCGGCTACCGATGAAATGACGCCGATCGTACCGAACCCCTGTCGTTGGAAACGATTCGCCAGGTGAGTCAGCAGGGACATCACGCTTAGCGCGTTGATTTCAAATTCCCGGCGTAGGCTCTGAAAAGAGGTTTCACATTCTTTCTGATCGGCGAGAGTGCCATGAGCGATGATGGCTGTGTCCAATCCACCGAGACATTGGTAGGCCTCATCAACGAGGGCTCCGTGTCGGTCAAAATCTCCGGCATCTGATACGGCCGTTACAACCAGAGCTGCACCGCGTACGCGTATGTCATCGGCCACAGCCTGAAGCTTGGCGGCATCACGCGCAACCAAGAAGAGTTTATCTCCATCAGCGGCAAATAACCGGGCAGTCGCTTCAGCAATGGCGGAAGTCGCTCCAAAAACAAAGATATTACGCACACCTACTCTCCTGTTACCCGTCGCCAAAAACTGGAAGAAAACATCGGATCTCGAAAGGTTTCCAAGGTCTTCCATCTCGGAAAATACTGTTTGAAATTTGCCGGCGACATACGGGCGTCTTTGTACGGATTGACATCACCTCCCGCGGATAGAACAATATTGTCCAAGTCATCGAGAAGTTTCAGGGTCTTTTCCCCGTAATTATAGAAATCCAGAGCGAGAGCAGCTCCGGGTCTTGGAAAAGACAACAGACCGGGAGACGGCCCGTCTCCAAAGACTTTTAACACCCCAAAAAAAGACTCGATTCCCCGTCGAACGGTACAATCGAAAATCTCCCGGACAGCGGTTCTGCCCGCCGTGTGCGGCACCACGCATTGATACTGAAAAAATCCACGCG
>JAHEHB010000472.1 GCA_024644775.1 Deltaproteobacteria bacterium | reverse complement strand
GATTCTCTAAATGATAATCAGGCTCTATGAGATGTCCATTCTACTTATACCATATCAACCTGGTGTGGTGTGGGATACAAAGACAGGATTAGAATGGGTCGCAGGACCTGAGGAGGATACCAATTGGGAGGAGGCCAAGGAATGGGTGGATAATCTGAACGTTGCTGGTGGTGGGTGGCGGATGCCGACAACAGATGAGTTGAAGACTCTATATGAAAAGGCCCGAGGGACCCGCAACATGACACCGTTGCTGGGAACCGCTTCCTTTAGGAATACCTCTTTTATTGTATGGTCCGGGGAGGAAGATTCCTTGAAAATTTACATGTCGGCGTGGTACTTCGGCTTCTACTACGGCGGCAGGTACTGGCTCACCCGCAACTTTTCCGACTTCACTCGAGTCCTTGCGGTGCGTTCCGGAAAATGAAGAGTTATTTGGTGATTTGAAAAACCAAACAGTTCAGTTGCATTTTTCTGTCATTGATATCCATTTCAAATCTTGAATATCCGGCTGTAATGGGCGGCAACGATTTCATGGCAGATATATTCGGAATTTGATTGAATTTTTTGGTCATTGTCGGTAATTTTACCGAGAACCACAGTATCGTATCGTTACTTTTAAATAACCTCAGATATTTGCGACTACCAGATGAAACAATAATTGTTTACCACATTGTATTATACAAAATTTTCCTGCCCATTTTTTACACAAATAACAAACTTGCATGCTCTTGATTTGAGCGGTATAGAAGACAACAATGTGGTCAGGATCCCTATACCGATAGACACCATATCCATAGACACACCATGATCGAAAAATTAACAAAGGAAGGAGGTAATATGAACGAACCCAGCCAAGTGGACAAAACATTTTATATTATATTGAGAAAAATGGTTGAAACCGGACAAGCGCCTCACTACACAGAGATTGCGTCTGAAATGAATGTATCTATGGAGGAAGGTCGAAAAGCATTGCACGATCTTTTTTCACTTAGAATTCCCGCCTGGTTGTTTCCTAATACCGACTACATCTGCTCATTTCCACCGTTCAATAATCTTCCCACCCAGTACCGTATTACCATTGATGGTCAGCAGAAGTGGTTCGGTCAATGAGGATTCGAGTCGCTGGCGGTCAGCTGGCTTTTTCCTGGAAAAACTGTACAAGTTGATGCTCCGTGTTTGGATTGCGGTTCACCAATTAGGGTAGAAATGAAGGATGGCGTTGTCCAGAATACTGAACCTGATGGCCTAATGGGGTATACATCTGTGCCCTTTAAGGATTGGTTCAACGATCTCCCTTTTGCCTGAAGTACTATGAACCTCTTCCGGTCGGAAGAGCATGTTCTTAATTGGAGCGGTTTTAAGGCTGATACTGAAGAAGGAATCTTACAATTGTCTGATGTGGTTAAAATTTTTTCTATTAATTTATTTAGAAAACGGTTAGACCCTGACTATGTCTCCCGCAGTCGTGAGTATAGAATGGAACTATTCGATATCCTAAAGAAGCTGGGTTCTTTTTGGCAGCCCCCAGGCTAATAACTCAAAAATCGTAGTTAGTTCATATAATTGAACATAGGAAAAACGTGAAAGAAATCACCGAAAAATTGCCTCCAAAAAGGACTATACAATATTATAAAAATTGAACATTCTGGTAGGTGGCAAATAATAGGTGGTATGAATTCTGATTGTAACAAACTCCCTCCCTGTATGTGGCGGTAGAGCGGATAGATAGTCAAAATGCCTGAAGGGGGGTGCATTAGGCTCTGCCTTTTTTGTTTCTTGCTATCGATATCTATTTCAACGCTAAAATGAAACCATATGGATCTCCGTAAATCTATCATGGCATCCATTAAAAGGCAGATATATCCTGAATATGATTGAACGTTCCGGTCGTCCCTGATAATTTAGTTCAGGATCAAACATACGTATCGAAGTCAGTACTTTCGATATATCAAAGACTCTTTTGACTTCCAGTCGAAATCATTTGTCGAAGGCATTAAATGTGAGGAAGGGACCGATGAATCAAAATCTGAGAAGCAAAAATTTGAGTCCGGACACGCCCCAGTATTACATGCGCAGGGTTTTGTTCAAATCAATGGGTTATACGGATGCAGATCTTGAAAAACCACTCGTCGCGATTGCCAACACGTGGAATGAAATACTCCCCGGATCAATCCACCTTGATCGTGTTGCTGCCGCCGTAAAACGCGGTGTCAAAGAAGCCGGAGGGATGGCTACCGTCTTCAACGTGCTAGCACCCTGTGATGGGCAGGGGAGCGGAAGCGATGGGTTCAAGTACGTTCTCCCCAGCCGGGACCTGATCGCAGCTTCTGTCGAGATGATGATCGAACATGCAAGCTACGATGCAGTTGTGATGATCGGCACCTGCGACAAGGTCGTACCGGGGCTCATTATGGCCGCAGCCAGGTGCAATCTGCCTACGGTGCTTTTTACCGGAGGTTATATGCCAGCCGGTCACTATAAAGGGGATCGATTGGATGTTTCATCAATAGGGAAGTATTTCGTAAAACATAAACGGGGTGAGATTTCAGATCAGGAACTGCACGAGGTTGAAGGCTGCGTTTGTCCCGGTCCCGGTGCCTGCTGCCTTATGGGGACCGCAAACAGCATGTGCATCGCCTCGGAGGCATTGGGTCTTTCGCTTCCTGGAAATTCGGCACTATGTGCCACAGACGCAGACCTTGAAAATCATGCAAAGGAAGCCGGCCTCAAGGTGATGGAGCAGGTGCGGAAAGACATCCGGGCTCGGGACATCATGACGCCGGAAAGCTTCAGGAACGCTGTAAAAGTCTGTTGTGCAACAAGCGGGTCCACCAACTTGACCCTTCATTTTCCTGCCATCGCCCATGAATTGGATTATCCGTTTTCACTGGACGATTTTGAGAAGATCAGCCTAAAAATACCTTCTATTATGGAAATTAAACCCTCTGATCCAAAATATCTTATGGAAGATTTCGAACGTGCCGGGGGTTTGCAGGCTGTAATGAAATCCATGGAGAGCCTGCTGGATACGAAAGTGATGACCGTAAGCGGAAAAACCCTTGCAGAAAACTTGAAGAGAGCCGTAGTTAAAGATCAGGACATCATCCGTCCTCTTGACAATCCAAAGGATAAAACCGGCGGAATTGCCATACTAAAGGGAAATATGGGTTTGGCAGTGGTCAAACAGACAGCGGTTAGGCCGGAGATGCAGAAACACAGGGGGCCTGCCAGGGTCTTTGAGCGAGAGGAAAACTGTATCGACGCCCTGCTGGCCGGGAGGGTACAGAAAGGGGATATTTTGGTCATCCGATACGAAGGTCCCAAGGGCGGGCCTGGAATGCGGGAAATGGTTGTGGTCACCTGGCTGATTAAAGATATGGGTTTTGACACTACTGTCGCCGCCATAACCGACGGCAGATTCTCCGGAACGTCAGGTGGACCATGCATCGGGCACATCGTTCCCGAAGCAATGGTCGGCGGCCCCATCGCTCTGCTTCGTGATGGCGATATGATCGATATAAACATTACTTCGCGGGCGTTAAACGTCGAGTTGAGCGATGAGGAGATCAAGCAAAGATTGGCATCATGGAATCCTCCGGAACCAAAGATAACCCGTGGGTATCTTGCTCATTTTGCAAAATACGCTACAAGCGCCGATAAGGGCGCCTATCTTGAATAAGCACAGAGAATCGTTTGTGTTTGCAGTTCCGGTTTCGATAAATTCCAAATCAAAGCCAAAAAAGAACGCAGAGGTAGAAACCCATCCAACGATGAGGACCTGATTCTGCAACCCAGGAAGGTGGTCACGTTTAAATGCTCTGGACGCTTGGGAGATCACATCAATAGGGTCTGATCACAGTGTACCTCAGATAGTGCTATCGTATCGATATATTGAAAAAACCGTCTTTGCAATTCATATTGACATTCATCTGAAATGTGGAATATAAAATTCTCATATAGATTCTGAATCTCACCCTCGACTTAACTATTCGACAGTGA
>JAHEHB010000127.1:11564-12892 GCA_024644775.1 Deltaproteobacteria bacterium | reverse complement strand
TAACGCGTATCGGTACGATTAAAGACCAATTCACAAGAATGTATCTTTCGTGATTACAATAAGTTCAATTAGATATCTTCAATCTCTGCATAAGGCTATCGAATATAATCGCTTTCTGTGCAACAAGAGAATCCTGAATTTCTCGAACGTTCAGATTCCGTGGTACCGTTTTGCGTCTGGCTGAAACCGCCGCTGCCACTCCGGCAGCCTGACCCGTATACATGCAGGTCGGTATGGTTCTAATGGATCCAAGGGATTCGTGATCACATGATATGCATCTGCCGGCCACCAACAATCCATCTATTTTTTGAGGAACGAGGCATCGATAGGGTATCTGATATTCTTCGATGGCATCAAACCGCAGTCCCGTCCCACCCGGTTCGTGAATATCGATGACACCGTAACCTTTAGCGACAACCTCGTCAAACGTTTTGCGCCCAATGATGTCATCGATCGTCAACGTGTATTCCCCTGTAATGCGTCTGCTCTCTCGTGCTCCGATTTCAGAAGGTGTATCCATCAGGTAAGATCCTTCAAACCCCGGCACGTATTTCACCAGGAAATCAACGCATTCGTGCACTTGTCTTCTAACGGCGATTTCAGCGTCTGTGAGATCTTGAGCATTGGTAGACAACCCTTTGGCGACCCTTGTAGCGTTTATAAAAACATCACCTGATCCCAAACCTGCCTTCACGTTTAATCCATCTCTCGGAATTTGATATCCGATCTCTTGTGCAGCCCTTTTTTGTAATTTCCAGAACCCCTCAAGAACGATGTTTAATCTTTGGGAGTCTACAGGCATGGGCTCTTCGTTGTCCGGGAAATATGTGAAGGTAAAATCATCCAGATTGTTTTTTGCATATTCTACCAATCTTCGTAAATCTACATTCCCCATCCGAAACATCATCGTCATCGGCTGTGTCACTCCGTCCTCCGTCCTGCCGACGGTGTGGGGGGCTCCGCACCGGTGAACGACATCGGCATCTCCAGAAGCATCAACGATCACGTCAGCTAATATCGCCTGCCTGCCCGACTTGTTTTCTACCAGGATACCGTTCACTTTGTTTTCTTCGGTCAATGACCCAACCACCATGGAATGAAGTAGCAGCTTAACGCCGATTTCTTCCATCATCTCGAGGGCCACCTGCTTGATCGTCTCAGGATCCACCGGCGACATAAAGTATGTATACGTTCCATCACGCAGTCGGTACTTCAGATTTCCCCTTGCGCCCCCGAGTTTCATCGTCCTTTCGAACAATTCTTCCGGGATGCCACCCACAACCGGTGCCTGGGGTTTGGTTACAAAGCCTCCTGTTAACAATCCACCT
>JAHEHB010000127.1:0-11554 GCA_024644775.1 Deltaproteobacteria bacterium | reverse complement strand
CATCCGCACCCGCTCGTCTCGCTGCCAACGCGGCAATTACACCCGCCGGTCCTCCTCCCACAACGGCGACATCAACCTCCATCGCAATCGGTGTCTTTCTTTCCGGCTCAATTATTACACCCATCGTATCCGATCTCCTATTTAAAGGATATCTGCGCCAATTGCAGTTCGCTGTTGGTGGCGATGCTCGGTTTGAAGTTGACCCGGTTTCCCACACGCGAATACCCCACCATGTGAAACAGCGGCACGTCGCTGATGATGTCATCATTGATGCGCTTAAAAACCGCCTGCCAGAGTTCTCTCCGTTTTTCACCCGTTGCAACTTGGGCGTTATCAATCATTTCATCCAGCTGTTTGTCGCAGGTGGTGGATTGGGGGCCATCGCAGGCGTATTTGTTGAACACGGTGAAGACGGCATCGCCGTTGTTGTTATCGTGTTGACCCTGAAGAATGTGGGGGGGGCCTTCAGGACGCGGTTTGGTCATGTATTTCATCCACACTCCCACTTCATACATCTTGAGCTTGACATTGAAACCGACTGCCTGCCACATGGCCAGTGCAGCTTCCATCAGCTCTGTGGAATTGGCGTATATCCCGATACGACCCACCATGAGGATCTCCGTTTCTACCGGGATACCATCCTTTTTAGCCTCTGCAATGAGCTTCATTGCTTTTTCCGGATCATAAGGCCAAACCTTCAGATCCGGATTGTGCCCGTTGATGCTTGGAACCACCAGCTGGGTGGCCGGAATAACATCCTTGCTCAAAATGCTGCCTCGAATGGCATCCCGGTCAACGCTGTAGTTAAGTGCCATTCGGATCCGCTTGTCGTTCATGGGAGCACGATCAGGCTCGAGACGGAATCGGGAGGTCTCCGAATTAGGATAGCTGAAATCCATATCCGGCTTGGTGGCATCCTGAGGTGAAATGTTGGGTGCGATGTCCGCTTCACCGGTTTCTACCATGGCCGCGCGTACGGTAGATTCTGATCGCCAGATATAAACGGCTTTTTCAACCTGGGGCTTCTCCCCCCAGTATCCGTCAAAACGCTCTGTAATGATCTGTTTGCCTGGATCCCATTTGACGAATTTATAGGGTCCCGTACCGACCGGATTCCGAGTATATTTGCCTGTGGGAGTCTTGGGTGAAGAAATGGTCATGGTTCCCATCAGCGTTGGCATGATGGGCTCCGGTTTATCGGATGTCACCTGCAGGGTGTGGCTGCCCACGGCTTTCAGGGCAATTTTGAGGTGGGTAAAGAATTTTACGGTCACCTCACATTCGATGCTTTTATCCAGATACCGATTGATGCTGTATATGGCGGCATCGGCATTGAAATCTTCCCCATCATGAAATTCGACACCTTTCCGCAGCTCAAATTGCCAGGTCTTCGAGTCGATTTGCTTCCATGAAGTGGCCAGTCTCGGTGTGATGCTTCCATCTTTGGGATCAATTTCCGTTAACGGCTCCACAACATCTTTCAGAATGACCCGGCCGATAACGGATCGTGCAGAATTGCACGGCTCCACATTGTCCGGCTCTTCGGACATCACGATGGTAACGGTCTTCCCGTGTGATGACGCCGCAGCCGGTCCGGCGTGAAACAATAAAACCATGGCCAGAAACACCGGAAGAATTCGAGCTAAATAAACAGACCGACGCATTTTCATAAGGACCTCCTTTGTTTACGGGTAAATTGAAAGCGATTCCAAACAATGACAGCAAATACAATCGATATGCGGGCGAAAAAGAGGTTCACCCTTTAGATAAAAATACAATGGTAGCAACATTCTGACTAAACTGAAGATGAAGCAACCGCGGATTCAAGTTCTATTCGATCGGTTACGAATTTTTCTAGGTACAACCGATATATTCACTGTGTCCCAATGATTGAAACGCTACAAATATGTTTGTCACCGCCAACGATATTTGTCAATTTCTATTTGGGGATCGTCTCCAAAAGAGTTGGAGTGATCCCTGGAATCCTTGGACCCTCTTCTCCAAATAAAATGGAGAAGATTCTTATTTTGTAGAGATCACCGATTACATCATCAGCTCACCGCCGTCCACGTGAATGGTCTGACCGGTGACATATGCGGCGCCGGACCAGCAAGGAATCCCACCATGTTGGCCACTTCATCAGGGGCAGCCACGCGACCCAGTGGAATTTTCGATAAAGACATGGCTTTGACCTTACCGACGGATTTTCCCAGCTTCTGGGCGCGCAATTTATGTCCCTCATCTGAGCGACTCGTATCCACCTGTCCCGGGCACAATACATTGGCGGTAATACCGTGGGGTGCCATCTCCAAAGCCAGGGATTGGGTAAGCCCGATGACACCGAATTTAGAAGCGCAATAGGCCGAGCGGCGGGCCAATCCGTATCTGCCGGCTATGGAAGAAATATTGATGATACGACCCCCCTCATTTTGCCTAATCATCTGACTACCGGCTTCACGGCAGCAAAGAAACGTGCCGCGCAGGTTGATTCGCAACACCTGATCCCAGATTTCCTCTGAAAGCCTGACCACCTCACTTTCCTCGCGAGGCGCCGCCGCCGAGCACACCAGGATATCGAGACGACCCAGCTTACCAACGGTTTTTTTCCACCATATTTCGTACCGCCGTTGCATCCCTGATATCAACAGACAATGCTATTGCCTCCCGACTCCAATCATTTACTTCCTGCGCCACACTTTCTGCACCTTGCCAACCGGTACGTTGCTCATCTTGCGGGAAACTCTCCACGGATCGATCCGTTCCGGTAACCCCAACATGAGCGCCCAATCGGGCAAGCGTCAGCGCACACGCCCGTCCGATGCCTTGCCGACGGCTGGCCCCGGTAACCAGAGCCACTTTTCCTCTCAATGTCGTTTGATCTAAGGTAAAGGACATGGGTTTTCTCAACTTTCTGATTTTATCATAAGCGTCAAGATCTACTTACAGTATGCCTGCTCTCATCTTTTGGAATGATGTCAATCCGTTTCGGAATGCTCATAGGTGCTGCCGGGACCGCCCTCCTCCGTTTATCCGCTCTATCCGGCACCGAATATCCTTGTTTTCGTTCATTGAGCTGACGATAATATTCCCATTCCATTCGTCAACCGGTTCCGGGCAGTCTTTTCGGTAGTGACTCCCTCTGCTTTCTTTTCGGATTCGAGCGGCCATGGCGATGGCTTTGCCCGTGAGCATCAGGTTTCTCAATTCGTATTTCGCCCTCAACGGATTCGATGTATCCGGCGAAAGTCTGTCCAGGTCCGCTTCCATCTTTTCAGTTTCGTCGATAAAGTCGGCGAGCTGGCTATCCTCCCGTACGATCAGAAGGGAGCGGCTTGCCACCCGCTGCAGTTTCGAACGAAGCGCCGCGCCGGATATGCCGGTCGCATCGTTTATCTTTACCGCGGTTTTTTTTATCGGAAGGATTTGGCGGTCGGTCACGTCGCTCCGTTGCCGGCTGAAGTGGGCGGCGTGCAGGGCGGCCCGTCTTCCGAAGACCTGGGTGGTGGTAAACATGTTGCCGCCGAGCCGGTCGGCGCCATGGGGTCCGCCTGCCGTCTCACCGGCGGCATACAACCCCTCGACACCGGTCCTACCGAAAGGATCGATACGAAGACCGCCGCTCATGGCATGGGCAAAACAGGCGATTCGAAATGGTTTATCAAAATCGACGCCAATGGACTTGAGATAGGTTTTGCTGATGGGCCACATGCGTCTCAGATTGTGCTCCGCGGGCAATTGCGAAAGTTGTTTGTCGATATCCACCAAACGCATCCACACCGCCTCATTTTGACCTACCCGCTGCCGGTCGTTGATGTATAATTGAACCGAAATTTCCATGAATTTCGAACAATCTCGTGTTGAAAACGGAAAATGCTTTGATTTCGCTTCCATCAGTTCTACCGCTGAATGGTTCGGCGGCGCATAGGTCGATAAAAAACCCTTCCCCTCGGCGGTGGTCAGTTCCGGGTTGAGTCCCCAGAGCCAATACTGAAATATAAAATTTTTCTCTGTGGGCGAAATGATGCCGAATCCGCTTTGCATAAACTCCATATTGATTAGTTCAGCGCCGGCCAGCAGCCCGAAGGCATAGCCGTCTCCAGTGACATCCGGCGGGTTGAAGCTCCGTTCAAACAGTTGACCGGCACCGCCGGTGGCCAATATGGTCGCTTTGGCTCTAACTTCCAATATTCGATCCGGATCCTGAAGCACGGTGGCCCCGACACATCGATTCTTTAAATCCATCAACGGATCGAGGACCATGGCATTCTCAAGTACCTGGATATCTTCTTCTTTTAGAATCTGGCGTTTCAGGCAGGCCACGATGGGCCGGCCGTGTCCCTTGACCTTGATGCTCCGGGTCCGGCTGCTGAAACAGGATTGGGTGGCCAAATAGGTGTCCCGGTTCCGTTGAAAGGGTACACCGATGCTCTCCAGAAACAATAGATGGACCGGCGCTTCGGTGGCCACGATACGGGCCATCTGCGGATCGCACATCCCCTGGGCGGCTTCCATGATATCGTTGAAGTGAACTTCCGGGCTGTCCTCCGGATCGACAAATCCGGCAGCTCCGAACCCGCCGACATCGGACACCGGAAACGTGCTGGTGCCTGATCGACCGAATGTTCCTTTGGTTACCAGAATGGTTTTCGCACCGGCCCGGGCGGCTTCGAGTGCCGCCCGGGCACCCGCCGCACCGCCCCCCACGACCAAAACATCGGTGTGGACAATTTCCATGGGGTTATCCTCCATGTTTCTTTATAATCTCTATCCTGCCGTTGTCGGCATCGACGTGAACATAATCACCGGTCTGTATGATCTCGGTGGGATCCATCTCAAATTGATCCATCATGGGAATATTGCCCATGATAGCCCCGATGATGGTAACCACCTCGGCTTTTACGTTCAATATGGCTTTTGGACCCAGTCCGGCACGGATCAGACTGTAGAGCCGGGCGGACCCACCCCCTGATCCTTTTCCGGTGGGATAGATGAGTATTTTATCTTTAATGCAGACACCCTTGAGGTCGTGTCCCCTCTCGTGAACGACGCCGGTGTGTAGATCCACCGTGCCCCAGAAACTGAACCGGTCCTGACTCACCAGTGCTTCCCCTTCCGCTTTACCCTTGGCAATCCGATGTCCTTTAAAAGTTCGCTCCTTCAAATGAATCACCCCCATTTCCCTGTAACTGCCGCTTCCACACATGCCTGTGTCGAACCGTACAGGCTCTTAATACCCCACTCCGAAGGCATGTAGTGGGCGAGTTTCGCCGAGTTTGTAGCCATCACCGTCTCTTTTCCCAGTCGGGATGCGATTTCATCGGCGGGGGCAATTGCCGGACAGGTCTCGCAGACAATTTTTACCCCCGACTTTTCCAGGGCGCTCCGGTATCCCATCCGCTCCGCATAGGTTCGAACCGGTTCGGCAGCGCACACCCAAAATTCCACGTCACCATGGATCCGCCGGCCGTCCAATCGGTCCATCAGTTCCCGAATTTCCCAAATGGAAGCGTGGGGGCATCCCAAGGCGATCCAGTTGGGCGCTCCGGTGGTGGAGTTGAGATATTGCCGGGTCTCCGCCAGGTCTTTTCCCGTGATTTCCAATATCCGATCGGCTGTTATGCCCTGAAAGGCAGCCTCAAGTGTTGGGGCTTCCGGTGTGACACCCACGATGTGAAACAGGGGAACCGCCCCGGACGAGTTGAGTGCCGCCCCCAACTGTTTTAACGCTTCGTTGGGACTCGATAACGGCAAACCGTCAAATACGGGTATGGCGTCGGTCAGCCGATCCCCGATACAATGTCCGAGAAGGCCGAAATCCGCCGGATCGGAAAGGGTAGCCTTCACTCGAATCAAAACGTCTCCCCGGCGCTTCTCCGTCTCATACAGCCCGTAGTATGGGATTCTGCCCGTCAGTGCAGCCGCCAATCCTAAAGGTGCCCCCGCGCGTTCTGTCCGAACGCCGAGCACGGAATTCATATAGGCGATGTTGGACGACTCCCCGGAGACGATGTGTTCACCCATCCTTGGTATAAAACCGATCAGATACGGCGCGCAGGTATGACAAAGGACCGCACCCAGGCGTCCCAGATTTTCACTGTATCGCATCTGATTTTCCGCAAGGGTGTTCGATATGCCGAGTTCTTTGTGGATCAGTGGATCGATGCTCGACGGGTTTGTGGTGGCCCGAACCACCATGCGGCCCCCGCTGTCAGCCATCTCCCGGATAAACTTACTCCAACCGTCGCCAGCCACCAGGATGGCGCCGGTGGCCAAATGAACGTGGTTGACGGGAATCATAACGTCGGCATCGTACGCTTCGCCAAGGGCAACTAGAATCTCCATGGATTTCTGCACGGGATACCCGGAGCCGCCGTCCAGCATGGCTTTTTCTTCTGTTGTCAATTTCATCATTTTCTCCGTTTCACAAGATATAGGCGCCGGTGGCATGAGAGGAAGCGTACCGGGCATAGAGACCGAGGGTCCCTTTGGTGACCCGGGGGCTTGGTGGGGTCCAGGATTCCAATCGGCGTTTTATCTCTTTTTCATCGATAACCAGGTTGAGGCTCCGACGTTCGACATCCATTTCGATCTCATCCCCATCTCTAACCACCGCGAGTGGTCCGCCGACGCCGGCCTCCGGGGAAATATATCCGATACCGGCACCGAAATTTGTTCCGGAAAACCCTCCATCGGTGAGCAGAACCACCGAATCTGTGAGACCGACGCTGACGATGGTGTGCATCAGTACCGTTATCTTCCGTGCACCTGGGCATCCTCTCGGACCCTCAAACCGGGCAACAATAAAATCCCCCGGACGGATTTTTCCATTGAGCAGGGCGTCGATGGCATATTTATCTTCATCAAACACCCGGGCCGGGCCCCGATGCTTGAACAAATTTTCCGGGCAGGCACTTTTTTTGAGTATCCCGCCATCCGGTGCGAGGTTGCCCTTCATTACCACGATTCCGCCGTCCGGTGTAAACGGGTCGGAAAGGGGCCGGATGATTCGACGGTCGTGCACCACGGCACCGCTGATGTTTTCTCCCATGTTGTTGCCGGTTACCGTCAGTACATCGAGGTTGAGCAGTGGCGCCAGCTCTTTCATCACTGCACGGGTACGGCCGGCCCGGTCAAAATCCTTCATGTTGAACTCGGGGTTGTTGGGCAGAATGCTGCAGATAAACGGTGTGGTGCGGCTCAGTTCCTCCCACCAGTCCCAGCTCAAATGGATGTCCACCTGTCGGGTAATGGCGGGCAGGTGGATCAGGCCGTTTGCCGAGCCACCGACCGCGAGTACGGTTCGCATGGCGTTTTCGATGGATTTTTTCGTAATGATATCCTTCGGGGTTATCCCGGCCTCATGGAGCGCCATCACCTGCCTTCCGGCCAATCTAGCCAGTTTTATCAGATCAGTGCTGGTGGCCGCGACACCGGTGTTCCCGGGCAGACTCATCCCCAAGGCCTCGGAGATACTGGCCATGGTGTGGGCGGTGGCCATCTCGACACAGGCACCGGGTCCGGGGCATGCCCGGTCGACGACATGCTTGAGTTGTTTCCGGGTTATTTTCCCTTCTTTGTATTTTCCGTAGAGCTTCATCGTGGCGGTGGCGTGAAGATAGTGGCCGTCAAAATCATCCCCCGGTTCCATGTACCCGCCGGTCAACATGATGGACGGGATGTCGGCCAGGCAAACCCCCATCAGAAATGCAGGTATTACATGATCGCAAGCGGCCATTACCACTGCGGCATCGAAATGATTCATGTTGAGCATGATTTCCACAAGGGCCGCGGCGATGTCCCGGTAAGGGACGTTGAATTTGTGAACGTCCGTACCTGCGCCACTCACCCCGCCGCATACGCCGGGGATGATCAATTCAGCGGGCGTGCCACCGCCTTCCCGGATACCCGCTTTTACATATTCGGCGATATACCGGAGGTGATATTCCCCAGGACTCACATCGCTCCATGCGTGAATGACCGCCACAAGCGGACGATTCAAATCCTCATCCGAATACGGCATGGACTTCATCAATCCGGTGCGCATATTACAAAGGATTTCCCTGTGCTCACCAGAGATCGATCCTTTCATTTGCTTTCCTCGAATCGTCATCAATGCGTCTCCTTTTCATCCAAAATAAAAAAAGACTACCAAGAAAAAACGCAATGGTAAAGGATTTAGCTCAATTGGCGACTTGTCTTCCGACGCATCCTATGATAGAGAACACTGCCATCAGGTGTTAACCTGAAATAAAAATGGTTAGGGTTTTTTTTCTGACATGAGCACTTATGAAGCGTATGATAAGATATCTCAAAATTATGATGAAACACGTGTCCCCGTTGGGATAGAGATACTGCTCGGATGTTTGGCAAAATCCGATAAACCGATTCATCAGACAACTCTGCTGGATGCCGGGTGCGGCACCGGGAGTTATTCACAGGAGCTGGTAAACCATGTAAAGCGAATCGAAGCCGTGGATACCAGTGATGGTATGATTCGGATGGCATCTCGAAAGCTGAAACGCCATCGGAATGAAGGCCGTATTTCGTTTTCCCGTGCACGGTTGGATACCTTACCGTTTGAAGCCGGTTTTTTCGACGCAGTGATGATTAATCAGGTATTGCATCATATCGATGACCTGGGCGACAATCACTTTCCCGGCCAACGGCGAATCATTCAAGAATTTTACAGGGTTCTTCGGCCCTCCGGTAGTTTAGTTATCAATACCTGTTCGCAGGAACAATTGCGTTACGGATATTGGTATTGCGACCTTGTTCCGGAAGCTGCCAAAATGCTCAGTCGCCGATTCATCCCATTGGATAACTTGCGGAAATTACTCATTGAGTCCGGATTCACGTATCATGGCAGTTTTGTTCCTCTCGACGGTATTTTGCAGGGAGAAGACTATTTTGATGTTTGCGGACCTTTAAGTGAAAATTGGCGGGCCGGGGACTCCACGTTTGCACTGGCGACTGAGGCGCAATTGGGCGAGGCGTACAGAACTATCAATAAATTGGATGCCAATGGAGAGCTCACGGACCACTTTGAAAAACTCGATCGCCACCGAAAATTTATCGGACAGGTAACGTTTATTCTGGCAACTCGCAATGAGTAAAAATTGTCCCGAAATTTTATTTTTCTAGTGCTTCTTTTACGGCTAGGCCGATCTTTTCTAATGTATAGGGTTTCTTGACATACGCTCCGGCACCCAGGTCCTGGGCATTTTTCACATCCTCTGTTTCCGCAAACCCGCTGCTGATGATCGCCTTCTGGTCGGAGCGTATCTTTTTCATTTTTTGATATGTTTCAAGACCGCTTATACCGGGATCCATAATCATATCGAGCACCACCAAATCGACATCCGATTTTTTTATGTATTCGATCGCTGCTTCGCCGCCGGATACCGCCTTCACATCGTATCCTAATTTATTTAGCATTCCGACGGCAATCTCACGCTGTTCTTCAATATCGTCGACTACCAATACGTGTTCCCCCTTGCCCATATAATCTTCCATAGAGAATAATGATTTTTCCGGCTCCAATTCTTGTCTGGTTACCGGAAAAAAGAGTGTGATATCTGTCCCTTTTCCCACAACACTTTGGATGTCGATATGTCCATTGTGATCCTTGACGGTTCCCCAGACAACCGCCATACCCAAACCGGTGCCGCTGCGCCCCATCACCTTTTTCGTGTAAAAGGGTTCAAAAATCCGCTCCATCTCCTGAGAAGAGATGCCCACACCGGTGTCTGAAATCGTCAACGTCGCATAATCTCCCTCATCAACTTTGTCATAGCCGGATATCGGTTTGTCAATATAACAGCTCCGTGTCTTGATGCGTAACCTTCCGCCGTCAGGCATGGCCTCACTGGCATTTGAGACCAGATTCATGATGGTTTTGGAAAGGTGGACATTTGAGCCTTTGATATTAAACAGGTTCTTATCAAAATCGGTACTTAGTTCGACGTTCGGGTGGTGCATTTTTAACTTTTCAAATTCGGGACTGCTTAAGTATTCTGAAGCGATTTGATTCAGGTTTACGACTTCAGTGATCGAAACACCCCGCCTGGCCAGGGTTAACAGATCTTGCACAATTGCAATCGCCTTTTCTCCCGATCGCCGGATGGTTTGGATTGGTTTTTCCAGGGGGCTGCCTTCAGGAAGTTCCATCAACAGTAATTCCGGATAACTGACGATACCGGACAGAATATTATTCAGATCATGAGCCACACCACCTGCAAGGGTTCCGATGGCTTTCATCTTTTCGGCACGTTGAAGCTGTGCCTCCATTCGCTTTCGTTCGCTCACATCGTTTAAAATGATAACTGCGGAATCCTGCGCTTCATCTTTTACTGGGTATACCGTCATAGACACTTGTTTGCCATTTAGGTTTACCGGTGAGTGATCCGGAATCGATCGCGACACATGGCGGTTTTTGTCTAAAAGGTCGGTGACTGTTTGGTGATGAATCCCGTCAAAGAGATCCTTAAAAACAGTGGATAGGAGTTGTTCTTCCAAAAACCCGGTTAGTGAAATGGCAGATGGGTTCGCATAAATGATCTTACCTTCGAAATTGAGCTCCAGGATTCCTTCGGAAATATTTCTAAGGATGAGTTCGAAATGGCTCTTGGACGAGAGCAGCTCTTTGGTAATTTGACGCTCGTAGACATCGTCAATTCCGATGACCTGTTCCGTCAACCGGGTGGTTTTTTTTTGATCCACTTGATCGAGAATACCAAGAATATGTTCCGGCATTTTATTGAAGGGGCCTTTTGCAATGCAGGCATTCGCGCCGATCTCTTCTAAATCTATCTTTTTTTCAGCGGCAACCGCAGAGACGATGATAATAAAGACCTTTTTTAGCCTCGGCATGTTGCGAATGATGCGGCACAGTTTTTCGCCACCAATGTTCGGCATGACCAAATCGCAAAATATCACATCAGGGACAAACGTTTTCAAAACATCCAATGCTGACAGGCCATCTTCGGCTGTTACGATTTCATGCCCGCGATCTTGGAGTAGTTTTGCCATGAATTTGCGAACAATCTCATGATTGTCCACAATCAGTATCTTTTTTTTATTCTCGGCTGCCGGGCGTTTCGGATTCGTTTGGGATTGTCCCACTAGATCACCTCGTTTTTGTATATCTGACTGAAATACATTACCTATTTTTATAACAGACAGTTATTTGCACAAAGCACTCTTGATCACGCAAACCTTATGCCAGAGTCGGTTCATTAAAAAACTTCATTTAATATCAGATAATTAAAGGCATATGGCAAGGAATTTTTTTAAACCTCAGTATGCCTATGGAGTCAAAAATTTGACGTGTCGGCAAACCTGAAATCATCTGTTTGTTCAATCTCGGAAAGTTTTTTTTCGAATATGCGATGCTGTTTTTCCAAGGAGTCGGTGAGCGATTCGAGACTTTCGAAGTGATGCTCGATGGCGGCCTGACAATGATGAAGAGACTGGGAGATTTCCGGGATCCGATCACCATCCTGTGACAGAGTTGCTTTTTGCATGTCTTCGTTTAGGTTCCGGAGGGTTTTTTCCT
>JAHEHB010000126.1 GCA_024644775.1 Deltaproteobacteria bacterium | reverse complement strand
TGGCCGCAAAAAGCGTACAGGCGACGACCGTAACAATAGCCAGGCCTCCCGATGTTTTTCCCACAAGGGCTTTGGAAAAATCGATGAGTCGTAGTGTCAGCCCCCCGCGCTCCATCAAGGCACCGGACAAAATAAACATGGGAACCGCAATGACGCTAAAGGAGTCGATGGAGGTGTAAGCCGTTTTGGCGATATAGGATAAGGGAAGCCCGTTGCTGATCAAACCCGCAACGGACGCAAACCCGATAGCGATACCGATGGGGGTGCCGATCAACAGCGAAATGAAAATGGTAACAATCAATATCAGTTCAATGCTCATTCCCCTCCCCTTCTACATATCCAGGCGCGAATCTGTTATCTCGATCTTGCTTTTGAATCTTCTCAGGATGGATTGAACGATCCGAACGGCCAACAGCGTAAAACCCAAAGGCACGATCAAGTAAATGTAAGCGAGATTTATCCCGGTGGTTTGAGATATGTACGGGTATTTAAACATGTTCCAAACAAAATCCGCACCGACGACCGCTATAGTGCCGACGAATACGACCCAAAGTAAATCGGCAATGGTCAGCAGCCCGCGTTGAATCTTGGCCGACAGGAACTGCAGGTGCATGGTCACCCGAATGTGCTTATCCAGATTCGCTGCGTAGATGATGGAACAGTAAATGGACCAGACAAAAGCGAACCGGGCAACCTCTTCGGCCCAGCTGATGGACTTGCCGAGAAAAAACCGAAAGAAAACCTGCAGGCTCAGCAATGATACCAATATCGCGGTAAAGATAATGGCTAAATAACCTTCCATAGGAATCCGGGTCTTTGGTTTATGGCTCATCTTGTTATCCTCAATTGTCGATTTACCGGTTTTCCCCTAGTTTCCACGATCCAGGTTGGAAACGGTCTCTTTTTGGACCGGTGCCGAACAGCCCGCGTATCGAATCCTTTTGATTCCCCTCCGGTGTCGAAACCTTTCATCAAGTGGCTTTTCCGCAAGTCCAGGAACAAACAGAGTTGGAATCAAAATGGCTTATTTTGTAAGCCAATCTATTTTCACAAACTTTTCTACATTCTTAAATTCAGGATCACCCGTCAAAATGACGGCATTTTCTCGTTGGGCCGTGGCGACCGCAAAGCAATCTGCAAAAGAAAGCGCATGCCGAGCTTTTATTTCAGATGCAGAAATAACAGCGCTAAAATCATTTGAGATCAAAGAAATGGGTAGCCCTGCCAGAACAGTGTCCAGAAAATATTCGGCCTGCTCATGACCGCGTTTTCGATAGAGAATGTAATAGGTTTCACCGACATTCAATTCATTCATCAAAACTGGAAAGCTGGATTTCTGAGCATTTGCCAAAGCATTGCGTACTTTCTCAAAGCCATTTTCCTTGTTTAGATAGGCTAACAACGCATAGCTATCCAACAATCTTTTTGTCTTCACGATGTTTATCCTTTTTCCGGTGGTCAGTTAAAGCCCTGGTAAGTGAAGATTTCTCTTTGAAAATTCCGCAAAAGGCCTCCACTGGATCGTCCGGAAGCGGCGTGAGGAGCACCTGATCTCCTTCGGCTTTAACGGCCAGCCTTTTCCCTGCAACAATATTCAGCCGTTTTCTAATTTCTTTCGGGATAACGATTTGGCCTCTGCTCGACGCAGTTACAACTAGCATCATAACCCTCTTTTATTTTTAAATTGTATCAAATTGAACACAACATCCGTAAACTATGTCTTATTAATTCAATAATTAACATCACAAAATAATCTTGTCAATCATTCTTATAATTGTTTTATTTTTTTTATTCAGCTTATTAATATAATTTAGTAAGACGAAAATCAAGCCGATTTAATGAGTGATGGACAAACGGGGTCATGAAAATATGCATTTTTTTATTATAATTCTGTAAATGATATCGCTTCAGTGTTCTTATTTATATGGTCTTGAAACCGAGAAGCGGTTGACGACCGTTTTCAACCTTGTCGGCAAGATTGCTCAACGCTTCTTCAAGTGTCTCCTCAAGTACCGGGTGATAATAGGGCATGGAGAGTAGATCAAATACCGTTAGTTCCTGCTGGATACTCCATGAAAGCAGATGGGCAATATGTTCTCCGCCCGGTGCGGCCATTTCCGCTCCGAGAATGCGACCATTTTGACGATCGGCATAGATGCGAATCATTCCCCCCTCGCGGTTCATAATTATAACACGCCCTCCCCTAAAACGTGCAATGCCGATAACCGGGTCGATATTCTTAACCCCCTCCCATGAAGCGCCCACGATACAAATATTGGGGTCGGAAAAGGTGATAAGAAGCGGTGTCCTGCGCCTAAACGCAACTGTCGGTTCATGAACGGCATTGTATCCGGCAATTATCCCTTCGTGCGATGCCTCATGCAATACCGGCCGAAACCCGTTGGCGTCTCCGGCAATAAAAATCGGTAAGTTTTCGATCTGCATCGTTCGGGGATTGAAAGCCGGAAGACCCCGATCATCAAGCGAAATCCCGACGCGGTCAAAACACAACCCATCCATATGGGAAGCTCTTCCGAGACTCAAAAGAACCTTATCCACAAGGACGGATTTGTTGCCGGATTTTACCCGAAGCCGGCCACCCGCTTCGTCAATTTCAGCAGGTTCGCCCAGATACATTGGCAACTCTTTGCCGATCGTTTCAACGGCGATCCGGTTTACCTCCGGATCCTGCAGACCCCCGATGTGGGTTAGCATATCAAAGCCTGTAACGGTGAGACCCATGCGTGCGAGTGCCTGACCCAACTCAAGACCGATCACCCCCAGGCCAAGGACGGCAATATCCTGCGGCAATTGGCGTTGTTCGAAAATCGTTTCCGTGGTGAGGATACGATTTTCAAACCGGCGCCACTGTCGGGGAATCATGGGCTTTGAACCCACGGCGATAACGATTTTCTTTGCCCGGATTTGCATATCCTCGATCTTCAACAGGGTGGGTTCGACGAATTCAGCATATCCCTCGATAAAGTTATCTCTTAGCGGCATGATCAGATCTTCGATAATGCTGTCGACGAAGCGATCCCGGAGCGATCTTGTGTAGGCGAGCGCTTGTTTTATGTCAATCGTCAGCCCGTCGCCCCCTTCGATACCCTCCCCGGCCAAAATCTGTCTTCGATGAAAATCATCGGCGATCTGGATCAAAATCTTAGACGGCATGCATCCGACCCGTGCACAGGTTGTCCCAAGCTCTCCGCCGTCGATCAACACGAAGTTGTCCGTAACTTTGCGCACCTCCGACAGGGCGTCCAATCCGGCGCTCCCTGCCCCGATGATTGCGACATCGACTTTCCGTTCCATCACATAACCTTTCGTTTTTGTGTGCTGATAAATTTGAATCTACGAATTTACTATACGAGTAACCATACAAAATATCAAACGACAATATATTGATAGTCGATGTATGAGAAATCATGACTTATTGGGTGGCTTCTGTGTCAATCAATTATTTCAACATATGATTAATTCCGAAATCTGTGATACAAAGGATTTATTCAGAAGGAGGGATAAGAATGTATAACGATATCGTTGATATTTATAATGAACTATTTCCTCTAAATCACGCATTTCTAAAATTCATTCCGGCATACCTTGGAAGCCCCGGGTCAAGGGTTTTAGATATCGGTTGTGGGCCTGGAGATTATGTGGATGAATTGTCTCAATCTCAATATGATGTTACAGGAATCGACAGCAGCTCTGAGATGATCAAACGAGCACAAAATGACAAAAAGGGGGAATTTTTTAATTATTCGTTTACGGAAATTCGTAAACTCGACGGGCGATTTGATTGTGTCTTTTGTATTGGAAACAGTCTGTCTTACCTTCCCGAGAATTTGATGAAACCTTTTTTCAAGAATATAAACCAATTATTGAATAATAAGGGGTATCTATTAATACAAGTCGTTAATTGGGATAAATACAAGCAAACTGGGGCAATGGAATTTCCTGTAATTACTCTGGCCGATGGAAGAACGTTTCATAGAGGATATGAGCGTACGGACAAATCGACGGTTATATTCCAAACGGAGCTGAGAAAGGATGAAGATATTCTCAATTCCTGGTCAGGTACCCTATATCCAAAATATTTGGATCACTTCAGACAGGGTATTACTGATTCGGGAATAACGATCGTTGATGTATTTGGAAATTTCGAAAAGTCTCCATTTGACCCACTATCAAGTCCGGATACCGTACTGGTAGTTCAAAAACAGTAAGATGATTGGCGTTGCCCGTCCCTTAGTTTCCCCATAACCGGGTTCTCCTCGGCGGTTCCGTCCCCGAGACGTCGCGTTCACAGCATCCGCGTCAGAGAGCGGACATCGTCCAGATCCTCTATCGATAGGGCGGCCTCGATAATACGGTCTTGCCGATCTGTCTCCCAGTGACCTTTCGTGAGGGCTTTGAATTTATCGACGAGCTCGTCCCGAGACATGGGATTTTGCTCAGAGCCGATGGGAAAGTCCACACGCCCCCGCGTGCTCCGACCCCCGGCCGTGATCTCGACGATGGCGGGAAAGGCGCCGGTCTCATGGTTGAAGCGGGTCATCTCTTCGCTGCCGACAATCTCGACGCGTGTCATCAAATCCAGCACCACTGGATCGACCAGGGCAGACTCCTGGAAGTCTTCCAGAGTCAAGCGTCGGCGGACAAGCGCGGCGGCCACACAATACGGCAGGCTGAAACGCGCGGCCATGTGGTTCGTTAGCTTTCGAATGTCCAACGTTTCCAGGGACGATGCTTTGACCCGTACGATCACCCGCTCGATAGCCTCTGGAGATGGCTGGTCGTCGGCGGTTTGGGCCAAGGCCGCTTCCACCGCCGCATGAACCCCATAACAGGCAGGATATTTCTTGAGCGCGATATAGCCGATATTGGGGGCGCCGCTCTCGGGTATCGCCAGCGGCTGTGCATCTCCTTCTGAATGACTGGCGATAATGCCCCGATCGCCGGTGATCACCTCGCGGCTGCCGGTCAAACCACGTCCTGCGAGCATAGCGGCGTTGACAGCCAGCTGCGCCGAAAGACCGTTGACCCAGTCCTTGTCACCGCCAAAATCGCCGTTTCCCGGCGAAAGCGAGGGCATCAAGCCCTTGTTGGCGCAGGCCCCGACGATGCCCATGGCGTTTAGCGTGCGGTCGAGGTCGAGGCCGAGTAGGCGCGCGCAAGCCACAGTCGCCCCGATGGGTGAACCGATACTGCTGGTTCGGAATCCTCGCCCATTCGCCCGGTGGGCGCCGCCAACCGCACGAAGCACCGCCAACGTCACCTCAAGTCCGGCGGTGATAGCGACAATCAGCTCACGCCCTCCCGCCCCGGCGGCTTCAGCCGCGGCCACTGCTGCCGGCACGATGGTCACGCCGGCATGGCCCGCATTGCGGGCATCCACCACCACATCCTGATAATCGAGGATCTCGGCCCAGGTTCCGTTGCACAGGGCGACTTCATCGGCACAGGCCGTACCGCGCCCCGACCACAAGACCGCGTCGCCGGTGGCGTCGCGGATGTGGAACCGCTCCAACATGTAGTCTTCGCACACCTTTCCCGATTCATGGCCCTGGACATAAGCGCCAACGGCGATACCGAGGGTGTCGAAAACGATGTCCGACACATGCCCACATGCGATTGGATCGATATCCTCGTATCTCAGCGCAAGGGCGTATTCAGTTAAATCGTGTTCCGGAATTGTCATGGATTCTCCCTGAGGGCGCGATTAAGGAAGGCACGGGTGCGCTCTTTTTCCGGTGCCGTAAAGAGGAGCGAGGGCGCCGCCGCCTCCTCGATCACGCCGTTGTCGATAAAAATCACCTGGTTGGCTGTGTCCCGGGCAAAGCCCATTTCATGAGTGGCTACCACCATGGTATGCCCCTCTTCTGCCAATTGCTTCATCACTGAAATTACCTCGCCGACCAGCTCGGGATCCAACGAAGAGGTCGGTTCATCGAACAACAGGATACGAGGCTGCATGGCCAACGACCGGGCGATGGCGACGCGTTGTTGTTGGCCGCCGGACAGGGTGGTCGGATATTCATTCCATTTATCGGAGAGTCCGACCTTGCTGAGCGACGCCATACCGATCTCCCTAGCCTGCAGGCGAGGGAGTTTCTTAACGACCATCAATGCGTCGATGACATTTCCGAGTACCGTGCGGTGAGGCCACAGGTTGAAGAGTTGAAAAACGAATCCGATCTGGGCCCTCTGAGCGGCCAGCGTCTGAGGGTCGGCCGGTGCCAGCCCGCCGTCCGGATTCTCCTGCATCCCGATGAGCTTTCCGTCGATGTAAATACGGCCCGCATTCGGTGTTTCCAGAAAGTTGATGCAGCGCAGCAGTGTGCTCTTGCCGGAGCCGCTGACCCCGATCAGGCATACGACCTCACCGTGGGCCACCTCGAAGCTAATCCCCTTGAGCACCTCGAGCGCACCAAAAGACTTGTGCAGGTCCACCACACGGATAGCGGACACGGCACCGTTTCCAGGTTTTCCGGTCATCGTTCGGGACTCACGCGGGCCCAGAGGAGGCGGACCTGCCGGCGGAATAGGAATTTCTCTCGTTTGACCCAGGCAAGTTTGTATTCGAGAAAGATGAGAAACATCGACGTCGAATAGGTCAGACAGAAGTAGAGGAGAGCCACCACTGTCAGCACCTCGAGCGGGCGAAAATAATTCTGGGTAAGAACGTTGCCCTGGTACATCAATTCCGTCATACCGAGGACCGAACAGAGCGAAGACATCTTAATGGAGCCGATAAAGACGTTTCCCATTGTGGGAAGCATCCGATACATCGCCTGGGGCAAAACAACGCGTCGCGTCGCTTGAAAACGCGTGAACCCGAGGGACCACGCAGCCTCAATGTGTCCCTTGTCAACCCCCTGGATGCCGGCACGGAAGACTTCGGAAAGGTAGGCGCCGGAGTTGAGCGCCATCGCCAACACAAGCGAGGCTGCCCCCGGAATGTTGATGCCCAACACGATGGGCAGGCAATAGTAGATCCACACGATCTGGACCAAGGCAGGCGTACCTCGGAAAAATTCCACATAGGCGATTACCAGATAGGACAACACCTTGATCCTTCGCATACGGATCAAGGCGGAAATCATACCGATCACGGTTCCTAAAGCCATCGTGCTCAGAGACAGCATGATGGTGTATTTCAGGCCGATGATCAGAAGACTAAAATTGCTCCAAACGACGTCGAAGCGAAACGTGTACTCCATGGGCGATCGCTATCTGTGAGGGTTTCGAGTAAAAGCGAGGGAGTCGGCACCCCTCGCCTCCTGGTTGTCATTTACCCCAGCTTGCGCCGTAGGTTCGGTTGAGATCCCCCATGGTTTGCGTGGGAGCGACGATGGCATCCGTGACCAAACCCCATTTCTCGGCCTGCTTGACCATGAACTGGCTCTCGATCAGCATGTCGACGAATACATTCATATAGTGCAGCAGGTTGTGTTGGCACTGAGGAACGATGAAACCGGCACCGGTCGCACGAGGCGTTTCGGGCAGGATGATCGACTGCGCCCAGTCAGGATTCGCCTTTGCCGTCTGATAGGTCTCCGTCATGCCGGCACCCCAGGCGATCGCCCGGCTGCTTGCCACCTCCTGCTCCGGAAGGGCGGGAGGCGAAACCGCCTTTATCTTAGCGTTTTTGAAAAAATCGGTATGCTGTTCGGTGTAGGTCTTGTGAGCGCGGCTCCCGAGGCGTACGACAATGACGTTGCCCGGTTTGTCTAAATCCGCCTTGTTGCGGATATTGTCCTTTTTGCGTACGAGAAAACTTTGGGCACCGATGATCCATGGCTTTGTGAACCACACGGATTCAGCACGTCCCAGCCCACGGCCGGTGTTGGACATGATCATATCACATTTGTCAGCCTGAAGGGCGGCGATCATGGTCTGCCAATCGGTTTCAACCCATTTCAATTTGACCTTCAAATACTTCGAGGTCAGTTCTTTGGCCGCTTCGACCACGGCACCCACCAGTTCGCCGGTCTTGGGATCTTTAAACTGATACGGTTTGGATGGGACGAAGCAGACGCGACACTCGCCCCGCTTCTTGATCTCTACGAGCTTGTCGGGGATATCCCCGGCGCAACTCGCGTAGGTTGTGGCGCTGAAACCGGCGATTAAGCCGACGGCAACAATGACAGTCAATGTAGAACGAATGATTTTCATTTCATCTCCTTTCCTGCCGGGATTCCCCGTACTGCGGTACCTATGAAAAAAACCTGGCCGTAATCCATCGGCGGAAAACGGCTGACTCCTGATAGTGTTCCTTAAGATAAACATAAAAGCTTTTTTTGATTAAAGATATGGCAAAATTAAGATAGTGTGTCAAGATTGGAGTTTGTTCTAAAGTGTCAATCCTATCATTCATTTTGAAACGCAAATCACAAGTGACGAGACCAATTCCGATTGTCAGTTTCCTGTAAAAGTAGAGAACCACGAGCAATTTTTCATATTTCAAATTTCACATTTTTTAACTCGATAAAATTATCGGACTATTGAAGTTTAAACAAGGATAGATCACATATTCTTATCACCGTGCCAATTTATAGTATTGAACAATCAGGAATAAAATGTAACGATCACCGCACGAGGGTAGATCGGGTAAGGATTACATCGCTCCAATCTGTTGGGGTTTGAAATGAGGAGATAGAGTTTTGCGAGCTGTTGATGTGATTGCAAATATACTCAAGGAAGAGGGGATCGACCGGATATTCGGAATTCCGGGCGCCGGCGCGACCACCGAGCTGATCGATGCGGCATCTAAACTTGGAATCGAGGTCGTCCTGACCAGCCATGAGGGCTCAGCCGCCATGATCGCATCGGTTTATGGTGAGATAAAGGGACGACCCGGTGTCTGTTTTTCCATAACCGGGCCGGGGGCAACCAACATGGCAAGCGGCGTCGCCTATGCCTATTTGGAACGCGCGCCGCTGCTGGCGATTTCCGAACGGCATGGCGCCGAACATTATGAATTTATCGCCACTCAAAAAATTGATCAAGGATCCTTTTTCACTCCGATTACAAAGGGCCATCTCACCGTAACCGCAAAAAGGGCTCAGGATATTATGGAAAAAACGATCCGGCTTTCCAAAGAGGAACGGCCCGGTCCCGTGCATCTGGATCTTGCAAAGGATGAAGCGGTGAAGCCGTCGGATTATCGGCCAAGTAAACGGGAAACACCCATCCGATGCTCCCATAATCTTTCAAAAGAAGCTGAAGCCGTCAGGGCCGCGAGGGAAACGATTCGAAAAGCAAATCGGCCCGTGCTGGTGGCCGGCATCGGTGCAAAGCGAGGGGGTGCAAATTCGAAGTTAACGGCGCTGGCTGAAAAACTGAACGCTCCGGTTATGGTCACCTTAAAAGGAAGGGGTGTCTTTGACGAAGCCCATCCTCTGTACGGAGGCGTTTTTTTAGGCGCTTTTGCCAAGGGTACATTTGAAGACGCCATCATCGGAAAAAGCGATCTTTTGGTGCTTGTCGGAGTGGATCCCGTAGAGTTTCTTCCCAAGCCCTGGGGGTCGAACCTGCCGGTAGTTCACATCGATTTTCAGGCAAACGTGGATTCAGTCTATCCCGCGAACCTGGAGATTGTGGGAGACATCAAAGGAATCCTTAGGGCCCTATCCGCAACCGTTGCATATCAATCGGAATGGGACCCCGCATATCTTGAAATATTACGTGAGCGGGTCCAAACGAAACTCTCCGATTCCAGAGATGATCTTCCATTACACCATATCATACGAACAACCCGCGAAAAAACACCTTTGGACGGTGTACTTTGTACGGATGTCGGCGCTTACAATTCCATGGCCCATTATCTGTGGCAGGTGCACCAACCCAACACCTATTTTGTCTCTAAAGGATTGAGTACCATGGGCTTTGCACTGCCGGCCGCCATTGGGGCTCAACTTGCCCTACCCGATAGAAAGGTGATCTGTTTTATTGGAGACGGCAGCTTTTTGATGTGTTTTAACGAGCTAGCAGTATGCGCTCGCCTGAATCTTCCCATCGTCATCATCGTCTTTTCGGATGGCGCGCTGGGTCTCATCAAGGAAAAACAGAAAAATGCGGGTATGGCACCCATGGGGGTGCAGCTTGAAAATCCGGATTTTGCGCGGCTGATCAGGGCTTTCGGCGGCTGGGGGGCTCGGGTAAAAACGGCAGAGGAATTCGACCAAGCTATTGAAACGGCGATCAACAGCCGACAACTCACTTTGATCGAAGCCGTCGTAAATCCGGAAACCTATGGGAATCATATAAAACTGCTTAGAGGATGAACCATCGGCTTTGGATTTGCATTTTACTCGGATCGGTTCATCACGGAAAGAATTGTCGGCGATCTGGGTACGCCTTACAGCATCATTTTTCCGGGAATCGGTCTAAAAATATACCCCTGTTTTGGATTGCCCCACCCTCCTGCGGATATTGTGCTTGATCTGGTTCGAACCCATGATGTTTCCGTAGATCGGGTCGAAGAAATTGGCGTATACGGAGAGGAATTATTGCCCCGGGTTTTGGTCTACCATCAGCCCGAAACCGGATACCAGGGGAAATACAGTCTGGAATATGTCGTCACAGCGGCGATCATGGACCGATAAATTACCGTTGAGACCTTTACCGACGGCAATGTCAACCGGTCGGAGATCCAGGAAGCCTTTTCCGTCCAGGTGCTGGCAGACGCTAAACTGGTGGGGCTTGAAGATTCCGATATGGATCGAAAAGTCAATGTGAACGGATCCGGCATTTCTCTGGGGCATCCGGTATCCGCCATTGTCGAAAGGATGGAATAGCCACGGTTTGAAATCTGAGGAGAACCTATGGAAAAAATCGTCGAACAACTGAAATATGTCCTGTCCCCGAAGTCGGTGGCAATTGTCGGGGCATCTTCGGATTTTTCAAAATTTACCGGAAGAACCGTTAAATATTTATTGAAACACGGGTATACCGGCACATTTTATCCGGTAAATCCAAAACGGGAGGAGATTGCCGGCCACCGATGCTATCCGTCTGTCAAAGATCTTCCCGAACCGGTGGACACGGTCTTTATCCAGATTCCGGCCCGATTTGTTCCCGGGGTATTGGAAGAATGCATTGAAACCGGGGTGAAAAGCGCCATCATTCACAGCGCGGGTATGGGCGAAGAGAATGAAGAAGGCGACAAACGTCAGAAAGCCACAAGATCCATGGCCAGAGAAGCCGGTATGCGGGTGGTGGGCCCGAATTGTGCCGGAATTGCGAATATGGGGGAAAATATTATCTTGTCGCCCATCGTATGTTACGAATTGGATACTATCCCCAAAGGGCGGATTGGTCTTATCTCACAGAGTGGGGGTTTGACCGGGGCATATGTTGCACGGGCTGCGGCCAGAGGAATCGGTTTCAGCCATGTGATTTCAACTGGAAACGAAATGGATCTCGAGGCCAGTGACTACATCGAGTATTTGCTTCATGACAACCGAACCGATGTGGTTGCCGTATTCCTTGAGGCGTTGAGGAACGGGAAGCGATTTCTGGAAGTTGCCGAATCCGCCGTTCAAGCGGGCAAACCGATTATCGTGCTCAAAGTGGGTCGAACCCGTGTCGGAGCACGGGCTGCCGCCTCTCACACCGGTGCATTAACGGGGGAGGATTCCATTTACGAAGCCGTTTTTAGACAGAAAAGGGTCATCCGGGTAGAAGCACTGGAGGACCTTTTCGAAGTTTCGTCTCTCTTTTGTAAAGTAACACCTCCCAAGGGAAACCGGGTGGGGGTGATCACCACCACCGGGGGTGGAGCGACCCTTATGGCCGAGGCAGGCGCCCAATCGGGTTTGGATTTTCCGATGCCGTCTGATGCGGCGATAAAAGCAGCTTCCAAATTCTTGCCCAGTTTTGCCGCAAAATCAAACCCCATGGATGTCACCATGGCCGGCGCCGGTGGAGGATTTAAAAAAGGTCTTGAGGTCATGTTGGATGATCCCAGTTTCGACATGGTCGTCGGTGTGGTCGGGACATCGAGCCAATTTGCACCGGAGTTGGGTGTAAAGCCGATTTTGGAGATTCACAAAGAGGCAAAAAAACCATTGGTCGCCTTTTGTAATCCCAATGCCGAAAAAGCGCTGCGGTTGTTTGAAACAAACGGTATCCCATCATTCCGCACGCCGGAGGCCTGTGGTAGGGGGTTGGGATGCCTGGTCACATATGGAAACTATCTGGCAAAACGGAAAAAGACATTGAAGCAGGCGGATATCCCGGCACTCACGGAATCGAATCAACGGCTGGTTCGATCGATGTTAGATCGACCTGCCGGATTTCTTAACGAGTATGACAGCAAGCAGATCCTCTCTGCATACGGAATTCCCATCACCCGTGAGGCAGTCGCCAAAAGCGATGAGGAAGCAAAAACAATCGCCCAAAAAATCGGGTATCCCGTTGCACTCAAAGTCCTTTCTTCAGACATTCCGCACAAGACCGAAGCAGGTGCTATAAAACTCGGTATCGAATCTGAGAAACGTCTCGAGGAAGGATTTACCGAAGTGCTCGCCAACGCAACGGTATTCAATACCGATGCGAAAGTGGTCGGCGTGTTGGTTCAGGAGATGGCAAAGGAAAGTGTCGAGGCGGTGGAAACGATCGTCGGTAGTTACCAGGATGAAACGTTCGGCCCCGCCCTGATGTTCGGTCTTGGCGGCGTTTTTGTGGAGGTATTTAAAGATGTGACGCACAGGATCTTACCGGTTTCAGAACAAGATGCATGGGAAATGATCCATGAAACCAAAGGGTCTGTACTATTGAAAGGATATCGAGGTAAAGAGAAGATGGATATCGGAGCCGTTGTTTCGACCCTGCAGAAGGTCGGCAAATTGATGAAAGATTTTGGGGACCGGATTTTAGAATTGGATATCAACCCTTTGATCGTGTTTCCGCAGGG
>JAHEHB010000125.1 GCA_024644775.1 Deltaproteobacteria bacterium | reverse complement strand
TCCGTGCATCACATCCATGGGAAGTTCAAGCACCACCGGCCCGGGCCGCCCGCTTCTAAGGTAACTGAAGGCAAGCCGCATCATCTCCGGTACCCGGTCGGGAAAATTCACCGTATCCACCCACTTGGTGATATGCTGGTAGTTATCTCGTGCCAGAAAATTTGGGGAAAATCCCTGCTGACGCCGCTGATAACCACCGGGCAGCACCAATATCGGGATATTGTCAGAATATGCCTGGGCAACACCGGCAAATGTATTTTCAATACCCGGCCCAAATTGCATGGAAGCGACTCCCGTTCGATTACCGAAAGAGGCCACCGTATAACCGTAAATACAGTTAATGGCCGCACGTTCCATTCTGAATTTAATAAATCGAATGCCCTCAGTCGCACAATAATCATGAAGCGGGTTCATGGGAAAACCGGTAATAAAATCAATATTTTCCGTTTTTAAAATTTTTGCTACTGCTTCTCCACCTTTCATCTAATATTCCTCCTTGTTTAAATTTCAACTGGGTTTAACCATTTATTATGATTGCAACCCTTTTGGAACGTCTAAGTATGACAAACACCCGGTCATGTCAAATCAGAAATCGAAAAAATCTCCATTACACGTGCGCAATCTCGACCGTTTCCCTTGCATAATCTACAATAATTGCAGTATGTAGGGGGACAACGCGTTCTTCAACAAAGAATAACAGATAGAAAGGAGTGGATCACATGGCCAAGCGAATTGCTGTAATGGGAGTAGGCGCTATGGGGGGGACCATTGGAGCCTATTTGATAAGAGACGGTTTTGATGTAACCTTGATCGATCAATGGGCTGAACACGTGGATCGGATAAAAAGTCAAGGGCTTAAATTAACGAACCTGAAAGAAACCTTTACGGTTCCTGCAGAGGCCCTTCATCTCAGCGAGGTCTGCAACATCAGAGAGCCTTTCGATATCATATTTTTATCGGTTAAATCGTACGATACCTGCTGGTCAACCCATCTCATGCTGCCGGTTTTAAAACCTTCAGGATTCATTCTACCTGCTCAAAATGGCTTAAATGACGAGCCGGTGGCAGCGATCGTGGGCTATCCGCGAACCGTGGGCTGCGTGGTAACCGTTGGTGGAGGCGTATACGAACCCGGACATGTTATTCGGACCGATCCCATGACCACCCATAGTTTCACCATCGGTGAGTTGTCAGGTGTGTTGTCTCCCCGGGTAAAAGAGGTCGTTGATGCGTTACGGACCATTGGGCCCACCAAAGGTACCACCAATATTTGGGGGTTTCGCTGGGCTAAGTTTGCGATCAACTGCATGAGCAATGTCTTATCAGGTCTTATCGGTACCGGCCCGGGTGCTTTGAGCGGCGAGGAACAGACCGTGGCGCATACCATCATGGTTACCTTGGGTTGTGAGGTGGTGCGGGTAGGGCTATCGCTCGGTATCTCCGTTGAATCCATTTGGGACATACCGGCTCAGAAATTTGCAGCTGCCGGCACACAGGAAGATATTCAGGGATTGATAACCGAAATGAAAACCAACACCGCTGCATGGAGGCTCAGTTCGGAGCAACTCAAGCATCTGGGGGTATCTCCCCGCCCATCTCTTCTACAGGATGTTATGAAAGGCAGACGAACCGAAGTGGAATATCTCACCGGATATGTAGCGAAAATAGGGGTCGAGGTGGGGGTGGAAACACCCATGAACCAGGCCATATCAGCCCTTATGAGGAGACAGGAAGCTGGAGAAATAGAGCCCAGCCCCTCAAACCTTGAACAACTGCAATCGTATTCCGAATAAAATTATTTGTAAATGCAATGTACACGATAAACATGTTTCAAAAAACAGTGTCTTTCCTGATATGCGTTTTCTCTCTATACGCCGTTTCCAAGGGGGCAATCGTGGAAGCAAATGACATTCATCTCCCGAAAACCGTTGGTCTTTGGTCCAGACCTGATTCAGCACAACTCATTAGTTCAAAAAATATTTTTAAATACATGAATGGTGCGGGAGAACTGTACCTGAGTTATCGCTTCCACCGTCTTGAAGTGTTCGATTATGTATCTGACCAGCAAGAAAACATACTGGTGGAATTGTATTTTATGGAAACCTCTGACGACGCTTTTGGTTTGCTTTCCTTAGACTGGGGTGGTGACCCCATAACCTTCGGTGACCCTTCCGTGGCGACAAAAGATCCATCTGTGACCTCATCTGCCAGAGCTCTCTATGGGGCAGGCCTATTGCGAATCTGGTCGGATACGCTCTATGCCCGGGTAATGGCTTCCCGCGACACTTCTGCCTCCAAACAAGCCGTGCTCACCCTGGGCAAGGCGATTACCGCAAAGCGAAAGAATCCCCCGGAGCCGGACTTATTTAAGAATCTTCCCCTTCATATCGGTTCGGCTTGGAAACTACGCCGGGATCGATTGAGCTTTTTTCGTTCCTATCTGGTGTTAAATTCCATGTATTATGTGAGCCATGAAAATATCTTAGATCTCGACATTACAACAGAAGCCGTTTTTGCACCCTATGAAATCATTTCCAGCCCCGGTGACAGCAGACGGTGCCAGTTTTTGCTTGTAAAATATCAAAATCATGAACGCGCATTGAAAGCCCTGCATCATTTTCATGACGTTTATCTGCCGGAGCACAAGAATGAAATCACAGCAGTTTCCACCGATAAAAATCCAAATCTTTTTGACTTAGAGGATGGCTGGTTGGCCTACAAATTGCTCAACGAGTATCTTTTAGTGGTATTTGAAAGTCCTGATGAGGAATCTGCCAGGAAAATCATTAAGGAAAATGAAACCAATATCCGAAAAAAAGAAACGCCTTAAGAGACGAGCCGTGGCCCCTTTCCCCACCACCCGTCTGCGTGGAGGCTGCCGATAAAGTCTACGGATTTTTATTTTGTTTTTCTTGGAAAACCAGGCTATAAGATTCAGACGAATGTCATATCAATTAGAAACGAGCGTTACCTGTTGGGAAGGATGTCAGCGTGACAAATCAATCAAATCGAGGAGGCAGAGATGGGATCTAAGGTATATTTTATGGATGCAAGAAGTGACTCCGTACAAACGGGTCTCGTGCCAAAGATGCTCACCGTTTTTGAGGAAGCCGGTTTTGATGACATGATCAAACCGGGTGATGTTGTGGCCATCAAGGTTCACTGTGGAGAATGGAACAATACCGCATATTTGAGACCCGTATATGCACGGACGCTTGCCGATAGGGTGAAACAATTGGGAGGCAGGCCATTTGTTTGCGATACCACTACCCTGCCTTATTTCAGCTACCCGTCACGAGTCACCGAACTGGATATGCGCATTACAGCGGAAAGAAACGGTTACACCTCGGCAGCACTCGGGTGCCCCTTCATCGTTGCCGATGGATATCTTGGCACAAACGATTATCGAGTGGATATCCCGGAAGGGTTCATTCTCAAAGAGGCGTACATCGCTCAGGCCATTGCCCAGGCGGATGTGCTGATAACATTGACACATTTTAAGGGCCATCCCCTCGGTGTTATCGGGGGATCCACCAAGAACCTGGGTATCGGTGCTCAGTCCAAGCGGGGGAAACACAACGTACACATGGGCGGTCATCCCACATATGGTTTCGGAGCGGCAGCACATTTCCAGCCGGAAAACTGTAAGGGAAAAAGCGGCTGTCCTCAATGGGAGCTATGCCAGAACTGCTGCCCCTGGGGTCTTTATACCGTAACGGAAAATTCCATAGAATGGCGTCGAGAAGAGTGCACCGGATGCTACGCACACGTGGCGGTAAATATCGGGTGCGGCGTGATGGATATGCCAAAGGAAAACCATGAAGCCACCTGTGCGGCCATTGCAGACGGATGCCTGGCCACAATGAAAGCCGTTGGAAGGGAAAATGTGGGATTCATCAATATGGCCATTGATGTCTCCCCAAGATGTGATTGCGTTCACCATGCCGACATCCCCCTTGTTCCGCACCTGGGTGTGTTCGCCTCAAAGGACCCTATTGCCATAGACCAGGCGTGTCTCGACAAGGTAATCGCGTCTGAGGGTGTTCCCGGCTCCCTGGCAGAGGATTTCGATGTATTAAAATCCGGAGACAGAAAATTCACGGCGGCTTCGGCCACACTGTCTGATATGAGCGAGGAGATTCAGATTAATACCGGTGTTCGAATCGGCTTGGGATCGAAAGCGTATGAGCTTATCGAATGTGAGCCGTCCGATCCGGTTAATTTTTATTACCCGCCGGATCCCAGACAGACAGGCGTCAGGTTTTCTAGGAACTTTGCCATCCAGAATCCCTTTCCCCGGGAAAAATTCGACGGCAACGGGTTTAACAGGGTAAAAGAGGTGGATTTCTCACTGGTTCGATAATGAAAGGAGCGCTTCAGGATGCCGAAGGGACAAGAAAACGTAGACGAAATCATCGATACATGCCGCGATATTATTACGACTCTCGACAATTTGTCTTCCGCCGGAAACGTGAATGTCGAGAAGGCAACGGAACAGATAACCGGTATGATTGAAGGGTTGCAGGAAATTTCAGGAAAATTCTTCCTCAAAAGCAATCCAAGTATCCCGCCGTCAACGGCCTGCTTAAAAAGTGCAAAGGAACTTTCGGGGGTTCTTCAGACATATGCAGGAGAGCAGGATTCCACAAAATTTCTGACTGCCATGGAAAATTTCAATACGGCGTTTGAATCACTTGCCCAAAAAGCGTCCATGCGAAGCACAGTGATCACTTAATCCGTTTAAAACGATCTGCTGCTTTTCCAGCGACTTGCTTTGATGATAAGAGGTTTTCAAAATATGCAACGGGTGCTTATCACCGGAGGAGCCGGGGGTATTGGAATCGATTTGTCCCGGCTTCTTTCTGAAAACGGTTATTTTGTGAGAGTGTTGGATCTGCCGGTCTGTGATTTCGGCCGCCTGGAAGGAATCGATGGATTAGAGACAATACCGGGAGATATTACCAGAGAAAAAGATTTGAAAAACGCCGTGTCCGAAGTGGATGCGGTGGTCCACCTGGCGGCACTGCTCCCCCCTCAAAGTGAAGGGGACCAGAAAAAGACGTTTTTGGTAAACGTCGATGCCACACAGACGCTCGTCGAGGTGCTGAAGCGGAAATCCTCAACGCATCTGATATTCGCCTCTTCTGTGACGACCTACGGGGATACAAGCAAAGCCGATCCACCCATCACCACCTCGCATACCTGTAAACCCGCCAGTATTTATGCACGGAGCAAAATTGAAGCCGAAAAGATCATCCGTTTCTCCGGATTTCCCTATACCGTTTTACGGATATCCGGCATTTCCATCCCGGCTTTTATGGAACCACCTGAAATATGGCCGTTTACCCCCGACCAGAGAATGGAATTCGTCAACCGCAACGACGTTGTCAAAGCGATCTTTCAATCCGTTGTCCGGGAAAAGGCGCGGGGAACTGTGTTCAATATCGCAGGGGGGCGTTCATGGCAGATGCGCGGAAAGGAATACGTTCAGGCGATTTATGATGTGATGGGGGTTCCTGCTGAAGAGGCCGATTATCAGGACAACCCCGGTTCGTTCGATTGGTACGATACATCAGAATCTCAAAGAATTTTAGAATATCAGGAAACCCCTTTTCTCCGGTTTCTCAGTCTTTTTAAGCGGGCTGTAGAAGAGTTTATGGCGGATGGGTAGATTCCTTTCGGCAAAGCATTTTTCGGTTTAAGGAGAATTACGAATGGCTAACCACAATTGCGAGAATTGCGGTTTTAGGGCAAAATACGATAATAACCCCCGATCATTTTTAGGCCGGATATGGAGATGGCATGCAACCTGGTGCCCTGGATGGAAAGCGTATATGTTATCTCTTTCCGATCAGGAAAGAATTGGATTGGCTAAGAAATATAATTTGAAAAAATACGAATGATTCCAGTTGGACGGCGGAATCACTGTCTCTGTTGATGTAGCGCCGTTGGAGGTGTCTGATGGATGCGATCATTATCTATTGGTCAAAGACTCGCAACACCGAGAAAGTGGCCTTGGCCATCCAAGAAGGCTTGGAGGAGGCTGGGGCGAACGTTATACTCAAGAGAGTGGAAGAAGCTGGAGATGTCGATTTCTATGCTTACGACCTGGTATGCATCGGTTTCCCATCGTACCAATGGAGCCCGCCTCAACCGATGAATGAGTTTCTTAATGACAAGTTCAACGCCTATCGCAGCCAAGGGCGAGTGAAGACAGGCGCACCCAGGGTGAATGGGAAAAACGCATTGGTCTTTTGTACTTATTCGGGGCCACATACCGGTATCCGGGAGGTTATACCGGCGGGGCTGTATGCCGGACAGTTCTTTGAGCACTTGGGTTTCACGGTACTGAATGAGTGGTATATAGTGGGTGAACTACATGGGTCCGAGAATGGAAATACCCAGGGAAGATTGGGAGACATCCGTGGCCGGCCCAACGAGGAAGATCTGCGGAAAGTGAAGCAGGATGCGAAACATCTTGTGGACGCGATGAAAGGATAGTGATTATAAACCGTCAATAATTCGCATTGCAACTGTTCCAATAATGATCATTGTCGTCTATTAGAAACGGAAAAAAACTGTTAAAGAGATCGTTTCAAACTATATCAAGACTGTCCTTTGACCGGCTTGGTACAACCGAACGGTATAACGCGGCAGGCCCCAAGCTTTATGCCAGTTTCTTTTTATACTGCGTCTTTTAAAAAGCCACTGGCATATTTGTGCAGCACACTTCCTATCAGTGTCTGATAGGGGATGCCTTCCCGTGCCGCTCTTCTTTGTAGGGCGGAAAGGTCATTTTCTGAAATTCTTATATTGATCTTGCGGTTCTTTTTTAGTGTGTTTCTAGCGATTTTTTGGAAATCAGTCTGCGATTTCGAGGGTTTTAATCTCCCATTTTCGTAAGCCTCTATGATTTCTTTTTCGTATTCATCGAGGATTATTTTTTTCTGTTTTTTAGTCATTTTCACCTCCAAGGTATTTCTTGGTCGCCTTCCTACTGGGGATAATGGTTTTAAGAAAATACTCATTTGAGCGCTGTTCATAAGCGGGACAGTGACATTACATCGGCACACGCCATCGAAGGCCCGAGAACCTAGAATAGTCGCGATCAAGAGTAATCCACTCACAGCCGGACTCGATGGCCAGTGCCGCAAGCCATGCGTCGGGCACCAAGTTGCCACGGGCGTCCGCTTCGATGCAAAGGCGTTTGAAAATCTCCCAGTGCCGCTCGCCCGGTTGTATGACCACGCAATGGGGTTGATCCAGCAGGATGTCACAGAACCGGAGCACTTCGTCCAGGCTGCTTGGCACCGCAAAAACTTTCGGGTGGGTGGTGATACGGATCACACCGCTCAGGACCTGGGGGGCCAAACCGTAACGCGCTTCGCCGTTGACCACGCCGTCGAGCCAGCTCCGGCAGGTCCTATGGTCGGAGGAATCCGCGCGGAACGCGTGGACGAGAATGTTGACGTCGGGAAGGATCACGGCGCGTTCATGACCTCCTCCAGGTCACTGGACCGGTTCAGGTCAATCCCTGGAAGGACCCCGCCAGTGGCTTTGGATATCGGCAAATCAATCCGTTTACGGCGGGACGTTTTCGGTTTGGTCAGGATGAACGCTAAGCCATCTTCGACTAGTGATGTCAGGGTGCGCCCTTCTTCCGCCGCGTGTTTTTTAGCCTGTTTCAGGAGATCGTCATTTATTCGTATGGTTGTTCTCATGCATCAAAACATATCATTGATGCATCAGTATGTCAAACAGTAAATAATGAACGAGAAATAAAATGTGGTAAGAACATTGTAATTAGACCGTTATTCCCATTGTTCCTTGACCAAGCTGTGCTCGATTTGCGAGGTAATAAAACCACTTTACGGTTTAAGGCAAAAAAAGGGATAGATCGAATATGTAACGTTATGCGTCCAACCAGCTGTCTTTTGCCGCCAAACATTGCCAATATGTTCGAATTCCTTTAAATTTTTTATGACTACCTACAGCTTGCATAAACAGTAATCATGTTTTCTCTACTAATTACTCACTCGGAGCTTCGTGCCTGGGTGAATGACTTTTTTACTACTAAGTTTATTCAGGCGGGCTATTTTATCAACAGAAATCCCATAGCGGCGGCTGATACTGTACAATGTCTCACCGGAACGGACCGTATGGTACCGTACACCGGATTTCTTTTTAACAGTCTTTGGAGCTGTTTTTTTGACGTTTTTCCCGGTACTAGTCTTTACAACGGGTCTTTCAGAAAGACCGGCGGCTTCCAGTTTCTCCCTGCGTTTTTCATAGGTTCCGTGCTGCAGTTTATACGCGATGTAGTATTTATTGATATTTGCCACATACTCGACGGTTTCTCTACCGATAACCTCAGAGGCGATTTTTTCCACATGGGAAAACCATTGGTTCGGATCAAAGCCTCTTTTCGCCGCTTTTTTGCGAAGGGTGTTTATTTTGTTGGGTCCTGCATTATAGGCGGCCCAGGCAAAATAGACCCTGTCTGTCGGACTGATTTCGGGGTCGTTAAAATATTTTTCTCGTACATAATTTAAATACTTCACACCGGCATGGATGTTATTATCGATGACGTGGATTTTTCTTATATTTACCGACTTATCAGCCGCAGTGCTTGGCAGTACCTGCATGATTCCGACGGCGCCTGCAGGACTTTTCTTTGATTGATCCAAACCTGATTCCTGATAGGCTTGTGCGGCGACGGCAAGCCAATCAAACCCGTAGCGATCAGCATATTTTTCAAAAAGCGATATGAAATTTTCCAATTTCTGCTGCTCTTTTACGGTAACGGGATTTTTGATCCATTTTGAGTCTTTGTAGTAACGTTTGAACAAAACATTACCGACCAATGAGCCTATCTTGATCTTTTTCGTAAAGGTGTTCAGGCTGGACAGGAGCTGAGGATTGTTTTTTCGAACCGCCCAGGCGATGCCTCCGCCCGAGTGAATCCTGAAATCTTTTTTAATAACGATGTTTGAAAGCATTTGAGCCCACGCCTCGGCTATGTGCTGGTCTGCGACGGTGATATCGACAATCCCCGCATTAACGAGCTCTAAAATATCTTCTGTTGCCAGCGTGTTATCGGCCGTGACGATCTTAATGGGTTTCTTCTTTGCTTTTTCGAAATTTTTATTTAAAACCTTAAGATGCGTTACGTAACTGCTTCCCGGCCGAACATATACCGTTCGATCCGAAAGATCATCGATTGTTTGTACGTCTTTTATGCTTCGCTTTAGTACCACTACTTCATTTACGTTCTGAATATACGGATTTGTAAATTGAACGATCTGTTGCCGTTCCGGTGTGATGGTAAGCCCTGCCGCGGCGATATCCCCCTTGCCCTTTTGCAGGTCCGTTAAAAGTTGATCAAAAGGTACGGGGATAAATACCATTTTTGTTTCATCGTATTTGTTTTTTGCGGATTTATTTAGGAATTTACTGTAATCGCTTAGCATGTCATATTCGAAGCCAAGAGGTCTTCCATTATCGATAAAAAAGTTGCTCTTGCTGTGGCTGACTAACACCCGCAAAATTCTTCTTTTTCGGATTTGTTTAAGATCGCCCTTAAACGGCTTATTATACCGATCTAAAAGTGCAAATGAAGCCTCATCATTCGTTTGCGACGACTCCCCCTTATCAACGGTATCCTGTTTCTGCTCTGATCGGGAAGGCGATTTCACGGTTGATAAAGCCGATTTATTGGTTGCGGGTGTTTCCGTTTTAACAGGTTCATTTGAAGCGATAAGATCCTTTTTGTCAGCGGATGCAGTCTGGTTTACCTTTAAGCCGACAAAAAAACCGGACAGGCCAACAAAAACGACAATTATCAAGCCTATGAGTAATTTTAATTTTTTAGCCACTTTTTATCTCCCTATCAGCTTATTGAATTTTAGGTAATGCTCTTTTGAGGAAAGCGGGGGCGGTGTTCCGCCAAATAAAATTCAGATGCCATCTTACAATATGTTGTATCGTTTAAACCATATCACACTGTATATTGAGCTTCAACCGTTATATTTTCGTTGAAGATAGAAGCTATGTCGATGGGAGATATGCCAATTTTCGCAACGAAACGGGATATTTTCTGTTTGGCGCATTGGATTTGACCTTTTCTTTTTGCCGGTTTATTAACGGTACGTGGATATCTTTCCTGCAGGTGGGATACCCAGAGATCGGGGCGACCCGGCGTGAAGCAATGGTTGGCACAGATGTCGGCAGTTATTTGAACCACGATTGCACCGTTCCAATTACGCCTTCAAATGGGACCGTGCACCTCTACAATACACTGAATAAAGAAGGTGTACAATGATTTTACAAACCATAAAGACAGTTCTATCTGATAGAAATATTAGAACTTTAAATTTACAAATATCATCCAAACACTGCCGCACGATCATTGAAATTGGAATCATCTTAAGCGCGCTTATTCTTACTTTGCCTTCCATGGCCTTCGGTGTTGACAAGGCTCGTGATGTGCAAGTGTTGACGAAACACCTGGAACCGGAAGAATTTCATTTCTACGAGCTTTCGAATCTCAAAAAAGGTGATACGCTTTATTTTTATCTCGAAGCGGTTTCGGGAAACTTGGATCCGGTCGTTGCGTTGGCGGACGATGCATTTGATTTTGCATCATTTGAAAGGGCATTCAGAGAACAAGTCCTTCCCAAGATGGATGCCGGGCAGGATTTTCTCGCGGCCTTTCCGGATTTTGCCGATAAGGTTTTCCTTGCCTGGAATAACGACGGTGGAAAATGGAACAATGCTGTCCTGACACTTCCTGTCGAGACCCCCGGTGACTACAAATTGATCGTAGCCGGTGGGTATCTTTCGTCAGATCAGGAGAAAAGCCATGCCACTTTCGGGCGCTATCGTCTTGTCCTGGGGTTGAACACTCCAGAGATCTTAACAGGCCAGGTTGAGTCTACTGACAGTCAGATTGCCAAACCGGCGATGGATTTTCACCAGAGAGTGCAGGAAATCACCGATAATTTAACACGTGACAAAAGTGAAATGACTTTCGAACTGGTGAGATTTGATCCATGGGAGACGCTTTACGTATTTGTGGAAGCCACATCCGGTGATTTGAAACCTTCACTCAAATTACGCGATTTTGGGGGCCGAATTCTCGGATTCGATAATGTCGACGGCAAAAAAAGTTCCGCTGTGTTGCAACATACTTTCAAGGAGAAAAGTCCCAATGCCTCTTTGCGTCTTGAGGGCGTTGGCGAGGGGGATCGTATGACCACCGGCGGCTTTCGGCTGCTGGTTGGGCTAAATACGCCTGGGGTCTCCACGGGAAAAGCCGAATCAAGGGGACGTCCCCTGGTCCGGGAACCAATAGAGGTCCAAGTGGGTATACAGTTGGACCAGATTAGCAGCATCGATCAGAAAGCAGAAAATTTTACCATTGTGGGAAACCTTTTTTTAAAGTGGGTGGACAGTGAATTTGTTTTCAACCCGGATAGTTGCAAGTGCCGGCTAAAAGTTTTTAACAGATCACGATTTGAGCAACTTGTCGGAGAAAAAGGGGTTTTATGGCCGGATTTTATTTTCTACAATCAGCAGGGCAAACGATGGACTCAGCAGGAAATTTTTAACGTTCGCCCCAACGGTGAAGTGACTTATTTTGAGCGATTTACGATGACATTGCAGGCTCCGGATTTTGATTTCCGTAAATTTCCTTTTGATATTCAAAAGTTTTATATTCGTCTTGTATCCATTCAACGAGATGATTTCTATGTGTACACCGTACACCCGGAGGTCAACAAAGTCGGTGAACAATTGGGAGAGGAGGAATGGCGCATCACAACCTTCGATACCTATGTCAGCAAATTTAACCCCGGTCTGGGAAGGCTAAACTCGCAGTTCAATTTCCGAATGTTAGCCAAACGGCATCTGAGCTACTATTTCTTTCGCCTTTTTCTGCCCATGATCTTGATTATTGTCGTGTCCTGGGTCACCTTCTTTATGAAGGATTACAGCAAGCGTGTCGACGTTTCCACTGCCAATCTGCTGACATTTGTCGCTTTTAATTTTGCCATCGGATCGGATCTGCCACGGTTGGGATATTTAACATTTTTAGACACAATCGTTATTCTTGGCTTTGTCGTTACTGCCTTGACGGTGGTCTGCAACGTTATCTTAAAACGGATGGATGCTTCCGGCAGGAACAAAATAGTCACACGGGCAGATAAATTCACGCTCTGGGGATATCCGTCTGTTTTCGTAGTTGGATTGGTTATTTTAGCTTTTCTTTTTCTTAATTTATAGAGTTAGAAGCTCCTATTAATATGCATAAAAAAGAAAGTAATAACATGGTGCTTACAGTGCATTTCCCCGCGAATATTCGTAGCGCCCTAATTCTATCTCTAACGGGTTTAATTGCACTTACAGCTTATGATGTTCAGGCAGAACCCCGTGGGGAAATCCTTCACTTAATAAAATATATCGAAAATTCGGACTGTGTGTTTATACGAAATGATAACGCGTATGATGCCAAAAAGGCCGGTCAACATCTTCGGCGGAAGTATGACTATGCCAGGGAAAGGGTACAGACGGCGGATGACTTTATCAAGTACATTGCCAGCAAAAGCAGTATAAGCGGTCAACAATATTGGGTCCGATGTGGGAATCAGGAAATTTCAACAGCAAAGTGGCTCTCTGCTGAACTTAAACGATTCCGGGAGAAGGGAGCGCTGAAAAATTAATTCGGAAAACTTACGACACGGAGTTTCGCAAAACCGACTTAAGCTGGAGGCAAAGATGGATGCCGACCACCTGACACAAATCTTAAAGGAAATGGGGTACGAATCGGAGCGCATTCTTCCTTGATGGATTCGTAACAAGTCGATAAACACGTTTTTGCGTCATTCCGGTAGATCCCGGATCGATCCCAGGAGGAATCCAGTAATTTCAATTACTTTT
>JAHEHB010000471.1 GCA_024644775.1 Deltaproteobacteria bacterium | reverse complement strand
TGCAAAGGTGATATCCTAAATGACCTGACGCACCGGTAACCAACGCTTTAATAGGCCCCTCCTTGGCACTGAATTGAATAAACAGCACCCACACAATCCGGACATGGCACAAGAGCCGCAGTTTCTTGCATATCCCATTTCATATTTCCACCGAGAGTTTGCAGCAACAAAAAGGGATACAGGGCATGAAAAGATGCGGGGCAAAGAAAGGCTTCATTTTTTAAATTAACGCTGTATTTTTTGCCGATATCGAGCGTACAACCGCAAAATTCTTTTTCGGTGACCGTTATGGTCAGTTGGTAATCGAGCAAATCGACCGGGTAAAACAGAGCCTCGAATACCTTCTGAATTACCTTTAAAGCCAGCCGAGGCAGTGCATAGTTTAAGCGATAGGATTTGTTCAAAGTCAATGTCAGATCACCGCCAGTACCGGGATGTTTTACTTTAATGGTAGAATCAATTCGTCCACGATACATTACGGCCAGAACCTGCGGATAAATCGCTGCAAATACATGTGGGCAAAAACCGTCAGGCAAAAGAAAATCGGTTTTATAGTCCTTTGTGCTGTCATGGTACCGGCAAGGAAAATTGATCTTTGAAATTGAAATGGTAGCACCGATCCCCTTTTTACAGTCGCCTGCCTCCAATTTCTCCGAAGCATCGGTTTGGCACTCCAACAATATATCAGGAAAGATTTGACTATACGCCAAAGACAACCGCTTAAACTGATGCGGGTCCAAGAGATATTCATTGTCCGGCGTGTGAAAGTTTGAACAACATCCATTGCCGCGCAAAATCCTTATTTTCAACATTCCGTCGGGCCATGGCCCGATTCCGGCAACAATCATTGCTTGGGGGTTGGGGCATCGGACCAGCACTTCGTTAGGATATCGCCGGTTGACGTCTCTTTTATCAAAATCCCCCTCAAAAATCTGTTTTCGATACCGGTTGTCTTTGTGTTTTTTTGTCCAGTCGAACCAACCACCGGTTGAAAGCGTGTAGATATACGGGCTGAGATTATAATACAAAAATGGACACATTCCCGGAGGCAGTAGGTCTTCAATTTTCCCAAAAGAAGGTGTTTCTTTGAAGTCCGACAAATAATTTCCCATGTTATTTTCTCAGAAAGTTCTCCAATGCGACTCGAATCGCGTTTAGATCATAAGAGAAAAAATAGCTTTTTAAATCCTGAATGCTTTGACGGCAGAAAAGACAATTATTTTTTGCCAAATACTCCCATGCGCCTGTTATCCCGCCGGGTTCATGGATGCTTTTACCGAATTTACCGAACAATCGGGCACAGGGATACATCATACCGTTGCTGTCGATGAACATATACCCTCGACTTAGGTTACACGGAGTAAAATGAAACGTTTCGGGTATCCTGTCATTTTTAGTAAATATTTTATCAATTTGAAATTCCAGAGGATAGTTAATAATCTTGTCAAGTAGATTAAAAGATTTATCAACGGGATAGCCTCGGTGTTTAAATTCTTTTACTTTTTTCCAAAACCTCCTCAGTTCTTCGGCCGTCATCACATATTCATGATCTTTATCTTTCACGACAGCCTGTTCAGCCAATCCCAAACTGGTTTTATATTTTCGTGCCAGTTTCAAAAGATGCTCCAAACAATGGAGGTTATTCTTTGTGAATACGGCCCGCATCTGGGTTGGGATGCCGTTTACCCGACACAATTCCAAACTCTCAACGATCTTTTGATAAGAACCCTTACCCCGATTAAGATCGTTTCCAGCTTCGTCCCCGTCGATGCTATGACATACTAAACTCAATTTCTTCAAATCTTTGATATTATATTTAGTAAAATACCCATTGGTACCGGTTTCCACTAGAATTCGCTTTTTAGAAATGTAATCGACAATCTCACCAAAATCCTTCCTGATCATGGGTTCCCCCCCCAAAAGCGTAATGTAGCGGGTTCCCATATCATATAACTCGTTTACAATCCCGAATATTTGGTTTTTTGAAAACTCGTTTTCACGCTGCCGGTGCGGAGAATCCGGAAAACAGTAAATACATTTGAGATTGCAGCGCTGAGTAATGAAAAGTCCCACATACAAAGGGATTCTTTTCCTTGTTATCCACGCGCGAGAATACTGGCCGATTGCTTTTCCGATGGGTACATATTTGTTAATAGTTTTCATTATCAAATTTCAAAAAAACGAATTTTATTATGAATATTTTGGTATTTGAATCACTTTAAAAGGTCCGTCAGCGACAATTACGATCTCATTATTTAAACCACTGTCAATTTGAAACGATTAGTATTTGATACATTCGGACAACGTTTTTTTTATTTCTCTATAGGAGATATCTATTGTCGGTAAAAACATCAGTCCGAGTACGATATTCAGTCCAACCGCGATAAAATAATTTACCATCGAAAACAAGAAGGCATCATTTTTCTGAACATTAAAAAACGTGAGCGCCACGATACAACCGATCTGAAAATTTCCCAACATTCCTGGTGCTGTTGGAAGACTTATTCCTAGTATCGTTACGATCAAGACGACAAAGGCACTTACTATCGAAAGTTGAAGATTTAGAGAGTAAAAAAGACTGTAAATCGAAAGTCCTGAAATCGCCCAAATAAATATCGATAAAAAAACGGAATAAAGAAATCTTTTGGGATCTGCTATAATATGAAAGCCATCGATGAAATTTTTAAGCAAGGTCTCTATTTTTAGTCGAATTTTATCGGGAACCCAATTTAATACGGGGTTCAGCAATCTCATCGTAAATTCATTTTTGAAATAAATAAAAAAAATTAACAAAACCAAAAAACCAAATATCGGCATAATGCTGTACGATGTCTTTGTCAGCCATGTCGGAAGATCTGATATCAAAACTACGACAGACAAAATGCCTAGCAGCGTTAATAGATCCAGCATTCTTTCTACGAAAACGGTTCCCAAAGAGGAGCCCATGGGAATTCCGCTCTTTGCCTGAATCAGATAAGGTCGTACGAACTCCCCAATTCTCAGGGGAAGCACCACAATTGCCATATATCCGATGCATGTCACCGGATAAAGTATCTTTTGATCTATGGTTTCCAGAGGAGACAGCAAAACCCCCCATCGAATCGAACGCAACACCGAGGTTGTGAAAATAAGCAATATTGCGAGTAGCATAAACATATATTTGGCGTCTGTTAAAGCCGCCAGGGATTCCCCAAAATCCACCCCCCTGATTGTAAAATAGACAAATACACAACTGACAAAAATACCGAGAACAACTTTTTTCATTATCTATCACTCAAATTCGGTTTCTCTTTTCAGAAGCATCAATTTCATAAAAACAATTAATTTTGCCAGATAAAGCAGTATCGGTTTGCCAATGTAGTATCGCTCTCCTCGAAGGATAATCTGGCGATTGTGGATCATTCTTTGAAGTCGGACACGGATAACATCAGAAGCGTTGTAGCGTACTTTGAGTTCATCCACTGAGAGTCCTTTTCCCGATTCCCATATTTCTCGAATAATACGAATTCGCCGCGCAGTCTCGCCCAGATTAATAAAATGAAAATAGCAATATCCCAAGGCGCCATAAGTGATGGTGTTTAATGCGATCTGACCGATCAGTGTTTGGGTCTCCGGTCGAGTAGTGAAAAAAAACAGGATTTCAATGGCCAGCACCCCCACGACGCCTAAAAAAAACCCCATAAAAACCGATCGCAATAGTCCCAGGGATCGACAGCCGACGAGTTGACCGATAACGTTTATCATTAACCCCACAACGGGAGATGTCAGATGAAGCCAGAATGCGATCACGAACCATCAACCTCCCATGCCGGTTCCCATTAGGTGTCGATAAAACTTGAATAGTCGCGCCATCATTATCCCTTTGGCTTTCAGCCGATACTTCCCGTGCTCTACCACTGCCATTTTATCGATGACGAGATCCTTTAATCTCGGTAGTATTAGATTCGATTCACCTAACTCTTTAGCCAGCAGGTCTTTTTTCAACCCACCTGAGCCCGCTTCCGAGATCTTGCGGATAATCAC
>JAHEHB010000470.1 GCA_024644775.1 Deltaproteobacteria bacterium | reverse complement strand
CGTTGTGTTCAACCATGCCGTCGTTTTTATCGGCAAGACAATCACTCTTCCCGAAGCTTCTCTTGTCTGGATTTGAGCCTCGATGTTCTGGTTAAGGTTCTTATGAATATTCCCCAGATTCAAAACTGGAAAATCGAAGGCCGAAAGAAAGGACCCCACTATGTATTTTACACCGTAAAAGCCTATCAACTGCTCAGAGATCATGGCAAAGATCCCAAAGCAAAAAAAGACGCCCTTATGCTTCTTGAACAGTCTTTGGGACGGAAGGGGACCCATTACCACTTTCTGCCTCAGCGACCGCAAAACCCCATCAGCAAAGATGGACAGACCGGTTCTGGATTACCGATAGGAAAAACGCAAAGGGGAGGGAAAGAGGTTTACATTCATCCAAGAACGGATCTTCTGGCCGGGGATGTTTTGCGTATTGGATATGACGATGAAAAATGGCATTTTACGTGTAAAGTGAAACGATATGTTCCGAAAAAGGGGCGCTTTCATTTAAAGCTTACTACCCGAAGGATCCCGCCCGCAGGTACACCGGTTTTCCTCATCGACCGCAGGGAAAACGCTTTGCAGGAATCGATTCAAGGGTTTGAATCTGAGCTGGGTAAATTACCTCTTTTCCCGCTAATTCACGGTGCGTTTCAAGCCAAACTCCCCGCGTGGGCGGCAAAACGAAAATCGGTCAAAGAGCTCCATGTTTACCGGACATCTAAGGCGGCAGACGCGAACAGCCGAACCGGACTTTGGCTCTCTGCCGAAACGCTTCGGGAAGTCGCCGTAGCTCGCATCTGGTGGTGGCTGCCGCCTGTGATATGGCCAAATGAAGAAAAAGAAATCGTTGCGCTCATTGACAGCGTTTTAAAAAAAGGCGCGCAATACTTTGTGCTCAATGCCCCTTGGCAAATCGCCTTGTTTAAAAACAGCCGTCGTATTAAGCTTTGGGCAGGGCCATTCTGCAACATCAGCAATGCGCTGGCTGTCAGTGAATTGGCTGCCGTAGGCTATTCGGGAGTCATCGTCAGCCCCGAATTGGGTCGAAAAGATTATCTCATGGTGCCGAAACAAAGCCCCTTGCCGCTGGGCGTCGTGATTTCCGGAAACTGGCCGCTTTGCGTTGCACGCACCCTTCCAGAAAAACTGAAAACCAATACGCCCTTCACAAGCCCAAAAGGTGAACACGCCTGGGTTATAACCTACGGCGCAAACATCTGGGCTTACCCCAACTGGATCATTGACCTGAAACGGAATATGGAAACGCTGAAAACCGCCGGGTATAGTCTTTTTGTACATCTCAGGGAACCGATACCGCGAAAAATCAAGATGAAAACAAGACCCGGATTATGGAACTGGGAGCTCGGCTTGAAATAAGGTAAGCTATGAAAACGAGTATTCTTTTAGCCACGAAGACACCAAGGCACAAAAAAGATATATTTACTTAGTGTCTTTGTGCCTTTGTGGCCAATCCTTTTATGTCGAGAAATCCTATTTCTTTTCTAAATTTTCTTTGAGTTTCTTTTCCAACTCGGCAAACAGATTCTTTTTCTTTTCCGCTTGATCTGCTTTTATCGTCGCCACCTTTTGGGCCATTGCTTTTCTTGAATTCTGAAATTGCTTTACGGCGTCTTCAAGCCCTGCATCTTCGGTCTCTTTGGGTATTTCTTCAAGTTTTAAGTGATCCCGGACAAAAAGCCGGATGCCATAGTTCCCCTCAACCACTTCTAAGATACCAATACCCTTCAGCTTTCTGCAAAGTATATTTCCCTGTTCCAATGAAACCGATAAGGTGTCACACATCTCATGCACCGTCGGTGGACGGCCTTTTTGGTACTCCAGCACCCGGATAGCAGCAACGACTAAATGAGCATTGCTGTAAAAACTCGTATCTTTCATTCTGACCTCACATCCAGCACTGATTGGAATGTCAAATCGGCGGATGGTGAAATAAATAATCGGCACAAACGTGCGATCGAGGCCGTTGTAATTTTTCAAAAATGACAACGGTCAATATGTCATAAGATATTTGTACTCAACTTCTTGACATCATCGCATAAGAAGAGTATCAGTTCCTTTTAATTTGTCAAGATCCTCGCAGCAATATGCGAATCACCAAAAGGAATAGGGGGAAGATTTTATGACGCAAATTGTCGATGTAAAAGCGCGGGAGGTGTTCGATTCACGGGGAAATCCCACCGTTGAAGTTGACATGATGCTCGAAAGTGGCGCCTTTGGGCGAGCAGTGGTTCCCTCCGGTGCATCCACCGGAAAACGGGAAGCCATGGAGCTTCGGGACAAGCGATCTAAAAGACTTGGCGGAAAAGGGGTAATGAAAGCAGTCAATAATGTAATGGACATCATCTCGCCCGCGATTCTCGGCACAGACGCCACTGATCAGGTGGGCCTTGATCAAGCGATGATTGATTTGGATGGAACACCCAACAAATCAAAGCTTGGAGCCAACGCCATGTTAGCTGTGTCCATGGCCGCAGCCCGGGCTGGGGCCGAAGCGCATGGATTGCCCTTATTTCAATATCTCGGGGGCATCAATGCAAGATATCTTCCCGTTCCCATGATGAATATCGTAAACGGTGGTGCCCACGCCGCAAACAACTTGGATCTACAGGAATTTATGATTATACCCATGGGTGCGAAGAGTATTTGTCAGGCAATTCAAATGGGTGCCGAAATCTTTCACAGCCTCAAGGGCCTATTAAAGAAAAAAGGACACCATACATCAGTGGGGGATGAAGGGGGGTTTGCGCCAGACTTAGAAGCCAATGAAGTCGCGGTCGATTTAATTATACGTGCGATCAAATCCGCCGGTTATAAGCCCGGTAAGGATATTGGAATTGCCATCGATGCCGCAGCCAGTGAATTTTATAACAAAGGAAAATACATCTTAAAATCGGAAAATAAAGCCCTCTCCCCTCAGCAAATGATCGATTACTATGAACGGCTGATCGATACGTACCCGATTCTTTCCATCGAAGATGGATTGGCGGAACAGGACTGGAAAAGTTGGGATACGCTGACCAGCCGATTAGGCGGGTATGTCCAACTGGTAGGGGATGATATCTTCGTAACCAATCCAAAAATATTTGCCAAGGGTATCGCCGAAGGCATCGGCAACTCCATACTGATTAAGTTAAACCAAATCGGTACGGTAACCGAGACATTGGATACCATTGAAATGGCAAAACAATCCGGCTATACGACAGTCATCTCCCACAGGTCCGGTGAAACGGAGGATACGTTTATCGCAGATCTTGCGGTGGGTGTTAACGGCGGACAAATTAAAACCGGTTCCATGTCTCGGACAGACCGAGTCGCCAAATACAATCAACTGATTCGTATCGAAGAAAGCCTGGGAACCTCAGCGCGATTTCCAAAAGATATTTTCATTGGGCGATGAAACGCGAGAGCGCCTCAAATAATCGGTTTATTTTTATTATCGGCCTTCTCATCACTACGAACTGGTATGGATATGCCACCGCGTATGTGCTCCAGGGGCCTCACATTCTGGAATTGATGGTCGAAAATATCGGTAAAGCGAATCGGTTGGTAATCGAACAAAAACTCATCCTCCATGAGAATCCGCAGGGGCATGAGCCCATTGAATTGAAAGAAACGGTTCGATACCTGTTTCCTGAAACCTACCGCTCCGACATTCTTTCTGAAACAACGCAACGAATTCATGTCCTTGCCAAAGGAACCGCCTTCACCGCAGTCGATGGGAAATATTCTATGGAGGCGGAAAGCGGTTTCGATCGCTATAAAGACTTAATATTATATCATTCCCGAAAACGGTTGGAACGACGATTGGCGTCCACGGGTGTCGATGTTTCGGTTTCGAGTTTTGGAAAATTTCAGGATAAAATTGCCTTTGTCTTGGGAGCGGAGTATCCGGATAATACCCGCTCACAACTGTGGATCGAAAAAGACTCTTTTCTACCCATTCGCTGGATTCTCAAGACTGGTTCGACTCAAGATAGTCTGGAGTTTCGATACCAAAGATGGCAAAAAATCGATGGGA
>JAHEHB010000469.1 GCA_024644775.1 Deltaproteobacteria bacterium | reverse complement strand
CTGAAACCGTTTATTGTTTTTTCGATGAAATTCAGGAAGCTGCTAACTGGGAAGCATTTGTCGACAGAATCTTAAGAACTGAAAAATGCGAGGTCTTCCTCACCGGCTCATCCTCCAAGATGCTATCGAAAGAGCTGGCTACGCAAATGCGCGGACGCTCAATTGCCTGGGAACTCTACCCCTTCTCTTTTAGAGAATTCTGTGATTACAAGCAGGTGGATTTTCGAATAATGACCTCGAAAGACCGGCTCATTTTGAGAAACTGCTTCGATGAATACTTCAAGAAAGGCGGATTCCCAGAGGTCAGGAACGTCTCCGAAAAGCTACGGATCAAAATCCATCAGGAATATTATAAAACCATCTTGCACAGAGATGTTATTGAAAGGTTCGATGCCATCCACCCGCAAGCGGTGATGCAGGCAGGTTACCGCATGATCGGGTCTGCCGGTTCCCTCTATTCGATCAACAGAATTACCTCTTACCTGAAATCAATCGGATACAAGGTGAGCAAAGGATTTGTGTCTTCCTGCATCGAATGGTTCGAAGATGTGTATTTCCTATTTTCAGCGAAATTATTCAGTCAGTCGGTGGCTAGGCAGAATGCCAATCCAAGAAAAGTTTATTGTGTTGATCATTCGCTGATCACCTCAATAGTGCCGACCATTTCTGAAAACACGGGGCACCTGCTTGAAAATATGATTTACATGCAATTAAGACGACAAACAAACGATGTTTTTTACTATCGAACGAGTAAAGGCAAGGAAATCGATTTTCTGTGGCTTGACGCAACTGGATGTAGACACCTTGTCCAGGTTTGTACAACTCTTTCTGATCCTTCTACCCGGAAACGTGAAATTTCATCGCTATATCAGGCGTTGAAAGAAAACGATCTTGATCATGCAACCGTCATCAGTTTGAACGACGAGGATACTATCTCCGAGGATCAATACACCATCCACATCCTACCGGCCTGGAAATTCCTGATTCAAACTCTTCCCTGATAATTACTGAAGTAGTGTAATACATGCAGCAGTTTTCAACCAGGGTACAACTCCAAACTCGTGATTACTCGCCGCTTTTTTAATTTCTTTGAACAAATTCAACCAATCCAACCAGTCAAACCAATCTAACCAATCCAACCAGTCAAGCCAATCAAACCAGTCCAACCAATCAAACAAACATAACAATTCTTTTCATTCTTCCTGTAACTCGTAACCCGTTACCCGCAACCCGTAACTCACTCTTCAATAACTGTAACTCGTAACATCATTCTTAACCTTGACATCATTCCAAGCGAGGCATAAAATGATTCATAATGAATCAGGAGGTGAATCATGTCTCAAATAACTTTACGCGGGTTGGACCCAAAGATCGAACGTGAAATACGCCGAAGAGCCAAAAAAACAGGGAAATCTATCAACCAAATTGTTTTGGAAATGATCACTAAATCAACAGGTCCAAAAAAACAACCAAGAGCCGACTCTCTTCGTAAACTCGCTGGGGGCTGGACTGAAAATTATGCGTCTCAATTTAACGAAGCGATTAAAATTTGCGAGCAGATCGATAAGGATATGTGGCGATGAAAATTCTGATGGATACAAGTGCATACGTTGGATTCAAACTCAATTTTAAAGAAATTGTAGAAACTGTGGCAAGTGCCGAACTCGTTTTGTTTTCCGCTATTGTACTCGGGGAGCTTCTATTCGGATTTAGAAACGGCGCCAAGTTTAAAAAAAAATTAGATGAATTGAATCGTTTCCTGGAGCATGATGCAGTCGAGATTGTTTATATCGGCCATATCTCAGCTGATCGTTACTCAAGAATAGCATCTCAACTCAGGGGGCAAGGGACACCGATACCTACAAACGATATATGGATCGCGGCCCAAGCTATGGAACATGGCGCTGAATTGATTACAATGGATAAACATTTTGATAAAATCAGTGGACTTGTTTATTCGAGATTTTAACTCCCCAGGTTTTCTATAACTCGATTGATGCGGCCCCCTAAAAACTACCTGTCAATAATTAGAAAACCATAGAAAAAGCTCGGCAACCAACCCGAGAACAAGCACCTCATATTTACCACCCCGCAGATATCTTTAATCATCGCCGACAGGCGCTGATACCATTCAGTTTTTCGGAAACATAAACCCCCGATGGAATCCAAAATTTCCACAGTGTTATCCGAAAAACAGAATATCAAATTTACCTCTGATCATCCTGCCCGCAGTGCCTGCGAGGCAGGCAGGTCTGTGACTCGAGCGCAGCGGGTGGTGAAATCAAGTTTTCAACCCGCAACACGTAACTCGCAACCCGCATCTCGCAGCTCTTCATCTCTCTCGGACTCAACCGGCTAAACGTACCTTACTTACTATTTTTATGTTCATAGAGTCCGCCTGCCGCCGTCTGTCCTAAATTGTGTTCCGTTTTAATAATGAGTTCGGCTAGTAGATCAATCTGCCCCTCCTCCAATTCGCCACTCAATATAGCCAATTCAGCAAGACGATTCAGGTTGTGAATGGGCAGATTCTCCTTGCCGTGTTGAGCGATAATGGCTTTCAGAAGTTTCTCAACGAACTGCTGGCAAGTACCTATCCGGCTACGCACAGGGCTTCAGCTTTATCCTCCAACGCTTTGACTAAATCCTCAATGGCAATTACTTCTTTTTCCTCGAAATAGGCTTCACCACACTGGCCACACACCCATGCCGGTACCTTATCCAGTGTAACGTGACAATCCTTACGATCAATGTGGAATGGGATTGTGCCTGGTTTCATCTCTCCACCGCAATGAATGCATTTCATGGCTTAATCCTTTTTCTAAAATCCTCCGACCATTCTTCTGAGTCGGGAAGGTAGGCGGTTATGACAGCTAGGAAATCGTCTTTGGGCGCACACACAATATGTATCGGACGACTATCTATTCCATAGCCTATCATGAGGCAACTTGGACCGCGTGGATCATCAGGGTATTCCTCGATAATCGATCCTCTTTCAATGACCAGGTGGATCTCCCTGGCAGTTATCAGCCGAGCGGGCCTCAGCATTTGACGCAATGCATGAGGTAGAAACAGAATCTTCCTGCTGGCGGCATCTTTGACTTTAGCAAGCATAAACAAATAGCGCTCTCTTTTGAATCTTTTCGCATACTCTAACAGTTTAAAATCGTTGCGTCAAATTGGGTCTCTTCAGCTATATATCCTTTCTAAGGAAAGCACCGCAGGCCGATTGGTTTTCATTTATCGACATCCCTGCCCCGTAGGTCCGGAAGATCGTACTGGGGTTAAATTCTGCTATGCAGACACCGATAGGTGATTTAACTGGGGCGCCTCGAACGAGCAATGCGAGTGGGCGGTGAATAAATTTCTTATGTTTCTATCGAAGTTTCCTCGCCCAACTAAGCAGCCTTTGTACCCTCTTTTACTATTCTGATTAATATATCAATGGGCCAGATTTCTCGTCTTAATATGATAATATACGGCCCCTAAATCCCATCTCCTTGTTCTTTGAGATTTTACCCTCGACCCCTTGAACTCCCGCCCTCACATGGTATTAATAAAATAATATACGTCCCTAAAACCCACAGCGCCGCAGGCCGATTGGTTTTCATTTATCGTCCTTCTCAACGATAAATGAAATGAAAAACTTAAAACTCTGCGTCCTTCGCGCCTCGAACGAGCAACGCGAGTGGGCGATGAAAACAATCCTCTCCCTTCACATAATGATCCCGTTGATCTTAATTTCAGCTACTGATAAGCTATCACTTACCGGCACTTTATTGTGCGTATGAAAAAATGTAGAATAATACCAGCAACCTTCCTTGACAGGAGCCGATTCAATGGAATAGATTATACGTGTTTGAGAGAGCTGGATCGTGTGACCAATATCATTAATTCATGGTGAAAATCAGTGGATACCAATAATATTCTGAGTATAATCAATAAGTTTAAGTCTGAAAACTCTAATAAATACGGTATAAAAAAAATCGGAATTTTTGGTTCTTCAGCTCTTAAAACAACCAGCCGGACAAGTG
>JAHEHB010000468.1 GCA_024644775.1 Deltaproteobacteria bacterium | reverse complement strand
AAGCAAATCCTCCCTTGTGAGTAAACCGCCTTTCTGCGTGCAAAACTCCGCTATGGCACTTCCGATCGAGCCGTCATAGAATTCCGTAATACCTCCTTGCGCCAATGCGGTAAGCGAATCCGCCAATACCGGTTGGTTTAGAATTTCGCCGGGATTAAGCGGTTCTCCCTTTGGGTAAAAAACCGAGGCGGTCTGTGGAACCTTTGTCAAAACATCAAAATTTTCAGCAAAAAAACGAGCATTCAGAAAACTTATGGGATAGCCGTCACGAGCCAATTCTATGGCGGGTGCAAATACTTCCTCTCGAGTCAACACCCCATACTCCTGATGTAAAGTGAGCCATCCAGCCGGATTACCTGGTACCACAGGGGCCTTGATTCCAGTTTCACGGGTGTCTTCAGTAAACACTTCCGGTGCGGCTGTGTGTGGTGCACAACCGCTGAAGTTTAGCATTCGCGGTGGCTTATCATCGATACTCACCAAAGCGAAACCGATACCTCCCATCCCGGACATGTATGGCTCTACTACATTCAACACTGCTGCCGCAGCGATGATAGCATCTATCGCATTGCCACCGCGGCGAAATAGCATCATTCCAGCCTCAGAAGCCAGATTATGTGCAGTGGCAATAATTCCGCGGCGCCCCATAATTACGGGTCTGTGGGCTTTGAGCGGTCCTCCCTTCGGTACGATTCCCATCCGGATCTCCTTTGAATAACTTAATTCGGCCACACATGTTCTGCCAGCACTGCCTCATTTAGGTCGGCTCCCCAACCCGGACGTTTGGGTATTTGAAGATAGCCGTCGATAATTTCGAGCGGTTCCGTGATCAGATCATCTTTCCACGATACATCGTCAATGTCAATTTCCATGATTCTTACGTTCGGGACACAAGCACACAAATGGGCACTCATGAGCGTCGACAGATGGCTGTAGTAGTTATGCGGTGCGATGTTTAGTTGATGCGCTTCGGTGAGATCAGCGATTTTTTTTGACTGCGTAAAGCCGTTCCAGGGTACATCAACCATAACCACATCCATGGCATACCGCTGCAAATACGCCAGATAGTCGTATGTGGTGTAAAGATTTTCTCCGGAACAAATGGGAGTACGCGTCGCATCCCTAATCTGACGCATGGTTTCGGGATCGTAAATATCGATCTCGAGCCACAGCAAATTAAATTTTTCCACCGCTCTCGCGATGCGCACACAGCTTTCTGCCTTAAAATTAAAATTTAAGTCCAGGTTGATATCCACATTGCTTCCGACCGCATCCCGAAACGTCCCGATCAGCGTTTCGATATGGCGGATGAGATCCGGTGTCGCGACCTGATCGGTCGTTCCCGGACCCCCCTCAAACCCCTGCATATGAACAGTGGCCGGATCGCCGGGAATAACAATATTGGTTTTCAGCGCGGTAAATCCCCTGTTTACCACTTCTTCACCCAATTTGCGGATATCCTCCATCGATCGAATTGGGGGTACCCCGATAAGGTCTGCAGCACGGGCCCGTGATGTTCCGCAATGGGACCAATAGAGTCGCACCTGTTTGCGAGTGGGACCGCCAAAGAGCGTATACACCGGCACACCGAGCGCCTTGGCTTTGATGTCCCACAAGGCGGAATCGATTCCGGCAATTGCGATGGCAGCGATGCCGCCGTGGTTCTGTCGAACCTGCCGATACATATCCCAGTATATCTTCTCAACCGGCCGCGGATCTCGCCTCAAAAGAAGTCCTTCAAGGTCGCGCACACATCCGGCGACCGCATGCGATGCCTTCGGGTTGCTGCATTCCCCGTAGCCGGTGATGCCTTCGTCAGTCTGGATTTTGACAAAGGACCACACGCGCCATCCCGCGTCACAATGCAGTGTTTCTACACGTGTAATTTTCATGATGAATCTCCTTATGCATGGATGCTTATGTACTTAATTTTTATTTTTCGGTATATATTCCTGGCTGATTCTTTATTGGACCTATACCACAACCCAAGAAATATGAGAACGCTCGATGGTGTCATAAGATAGAAAATTATTCTCCGGAGATCATAAGGCGGTAACTTGCGATTGAAAAACAAGGCGGCTATCGTAATCGGTGGAGCGGGTGGCATCGGAAGGCGTACCGGAAAGATCATAAATATCGCATCTACGGCGGGAATGGTGGGTATGCAAAAAGCGGCCGAATATTCGGCGGCCAAGGCCGGGATCATCGGACCCACTAAAACACTGGCCAAAAAAGTTGGATCCTATGACATGTTAATTGAAAGCATCGTGTGATGCGTCCAGTTTATATATTGATATTACTGATTACCGGAGTCGGCGCAGGTTTTTCCTCCGGACTGCTGGGTGTGGGAGGAGGGTTTATCATGATCCCCGCCCAATTTTGGGTGCTCAAATCCATGGGAATCGATCCCACCATCGCCATCCGTGTGGCCTTGGGTACCAATCTGTTAGTAGTGCTACCGACCGTTCTAAGCGGTGTGATCGCCCATCACAAAAAGGGTGTGGTCGTATGGAAAGCGGGGATCACACTGGGTTCCAGCTCAGTCTGCGGGGCATATCTGGGTGGTATCATTGCATCTCACCTACCGGGAAATGTCTTGACCCTCATCTTTGGGGTTTTTATTATTTTGGTTGCCTTGCGAATGATCACAGTAACGCCCGTGGAACACCCCAAAAAAACATCAGATAGGCTTCGAATATTTTTTTTCTGGGGTTTCATTTTTGGAGTTGTTTCGGGGACCCTGGGTGTCGCCGGAGGAGGCATTTATGTACCGGTGATGGTGTTTGTTCTTAAATTCACGATGCATCAAGCGGTGGCAACCTCCATGGTAACCATGGCCTTTAGTGCTGCTGGAGGATCGCTGTCGTTTTTCGTAAACGGGCTGGGTATTGAAAACCTTCCGCCTTATTCGACAGGGTATCTAAACTGGCTACAGTGGGTCTTGCTTTCTGTCTGCAGCATCCCCATGGCCAGAGTCGGGGCCGCCGCCGCCCATCAATTAAAGGGCAATACCATCAAATACATTTTTGTAATTGTGCTAATTTACATCGGTCTGAAAATGGCAGGTTTTTTTGCGTGGCTCGATCTTCCCCTATAAAAAAGAACTTTCTTTTTCTAAGAGGAAAGCCCCTGTTTCAAAGCGGCGGTACGTTGCAGACCGACATTGAATTTTAAAAGCCCAATTCCCTCCTCCCTGGCGTGAAGGATAGTCTTGATATCGATGCCTTTCATTTCATTTCGCGTTCGAATGAGATCTGTCAGGGTCTGCCGATAGAGCAGATATTCCTCCTTTTTGGTAATAGTCGGTTTTACTTTCTCCGTAAAAAGAAAATCCTCTATTGAACGGTTTTTTCCATTATGATTGCCTTCGGTCAAATCGACCCTGTAACGATCATATTCCAAAAAACAGTGTGTCATTGGAACATACGACAAATTATATTTTTCCAAAATTCCGTGCGTGCCCGTTACGAGCGTTTCGGTCATCGGATAGATGCCGATTGTCTTTGTTATCGGCAAATCCAATTCCCCCGCAAGCGTTGCGATCACCGCATGCTTGGTGGTACAGGTGCCCATTTTCTCTTTAAACAGGATCATCAGATCGTCGCTGTTAGAATTATACCCGTAGGGTAATTGTTGGACGTATTGGCAGGCGTCGACAAATGTTTTAACGCCCAGACTTAAAAATTTTTGTGAAACGACATCGGCTTTCGTTATGTCTCTATCTGGAAAAACAGTAACTTGATCCATGGCATCCTCGTTTTTCATGTAAAAATAATGTTATCCTTCAATTTGAAGCAGGATGACTGGTCTGCGGCAGCATAAAGCAAAAGACGGTGCATAATACAGCCGCTGCCATCGATATGAGAAAGACGACCATTACACCCTCGCCAACCAATTTGTGAAGTGAGCTTAGTAACGCTGACGGAAGGCTCGATTGAATCTCCGGGCGAAACAATATCTCGACATTTCGACTGATTTTGTCGATTAATTCCGTGGGTATGTCCGGGCTTTTGTTAAAAGCAACCATAGCCCCCATGCCCTTTGCGATGC
>JAHEHB010000124.1 GCA_024644775.1 Deltaproteobacteria bacterium | reverse complement strand
ATAGCTGACCGCTGCGGACCCCTTGGCGATTCCTTCCTCTTCAAAGACTTTCTTTACACCTTCCGCCCACTCGATCTCTTCCGCGGACGGTGTGTAGATGGTATGAGATGGTTCGATCTGGCCCGGATGGATGAGCATTCGACCTTCATATCCCATTTGACGGCCTTCACGGGTACTTTTTTCAAATGCCGCCAGGTCTTTGATATCGACAAACGGGCAGTCAATAGCAATACATCCGGCAGCTCTTGCCGCCACAGCCGTATAGTACCGGGCGTACAACTGCTCCACTCCTTCCGATGTCAGCGTCACACGCATATCTTTTGTGTAATCCACGGCGCCAAAGATCAGCGAATTGACTCTGGGACTGGCAACAGCCGCGGGATAGGCATTGATCACCCCTTTAGCTGTTTCAATGAGTAACTGGATGCCAATACTACCGACTTCGATACCCCTTCGTTGTTCCAACTCCTCCAGTTTCCAATCAAGGCGCTTGACGTTGTCCGGCTCCCCGCATTTTGCCAGGCAGACGCCGTTGAGTCCCGGATACACGATGGCTTCAAGGTCGTCATTGGTCATCTGGGTTTCCCAGTTGTTGATCCTGACATACAGATTTGGGGAGACCTGCTCGACCCGTTTGGCGTCCAGGTATTGTTTGATCATTTCCCGACCTTTGGGTTTTTCCGCAGGCGGAACAGAGTCTTCCAAATCCAGCGTGAGGGTATCGCAAGCGATGGCGGGCGCCTTGGACACCATTTTTTCGTTGTTGCTGGGTGTGTAAAAAACAGATCTCATTACAGGCATGACAATTATCCTCCTTCTTGTGTTAGTAACGTTTTTGCTTTTTTTGGGGTAAACCGTTTCTTATTCACTATACTGCAGATCCATCGTGTTGCAATAAAGGTTCAAATGAGTTTTTTGATTAGGGGCGCGATTTCATCTGGACTATCGACCACATGCGCACCGGCCTTTGTGAGGGCTTCTATTTTACTTTGGGCAGAGCCTTTTCCCCTTTCTACGATACTGCTGGCGTGAGAAAACCGCATGCCTTCAGGTGCCCACGCTCCGGCGATAAACACCACAAGGGGTTTTGTAAATGTACCGGTTGCCACCGTCTCTGCTGCTTCTTCTTCCAATGTACCGCCGATTTCACCAAAAACGGCAACCGCTTTTGTTTGTTCATCCGCTTGGAACAAAGGTAACACATCGGCCATGGATTGTCCCAACACCGGTTCGGTTCCGATGTGAAGTGCGGTGCTGATGCCAAGCCCTTCCACTTTCAACACCCAGGGTACCGTACCGGATTGACCGCCGCTGCGGGAAATAACCCCGCAAGGTCCCGGGTTGAAAAGCATATTGGCCCACTCGGCATTGCCGCCCAGCCAACCCATGACCGCTTTGCCCGGACTGATGATGCCAAGGCTTCCGGGTCCTAAAAGCCGCACATTCTTTTTTTGGGCCACTGAGACCATTTCCAGAATATCGTGAACCGGAACCCGCTCAACCGGTGGAACGATAAATTTGATACCGGCATCAATGGCTTCCAGCACCGCCCATTTCAATAATGGGCCGGGAATGAAAGCGACGCTGGCATCCACCTGCCCGTGTTTGGCAATGGCCTCTTTCATCGTATCGTACACCGGTATGCCGTGTACCGCTTGGCCCCCGCGACCCGGTGTAACTCCGGCAACCACTTTGGTGCCGTACTCCTTCATGAATTGTGTCCGGAGAGATCCCTCCCTGCCGGTAATTCCCTGAACAATGACCGTTGTATTTTCATCAAGTAATATCGACATGGTTATCCCCCGTTATGCTGTTCCGTGCTTTTTTCGATATTCATCCAAACCCTCGATGGGTGCTTCGATGGTGATGGCCTTATTTCCTCTGAACCAACATTCATATTCGCAGGCGAGACACTCGGTGCCTTTTCGAGCCAGTTCTTCTGGATTGTCCTCTACACCCGGTTTGCCGTCTTCCTTTAAAACCAGAATACCTCGGCTATATGTTTTACAGGCATCTACACAGACGTGTGTGGTACACCCTTTACATTTCTCATCATCAATGATTATCTTAATCGTTCTCTCAGAAAATTCCATAGTTGTTGCCCCCCCTATTTGCCTTGTTCCGCTCGATACTCATCCACCAATGCTTTAAATCGGCCGGCAAGAAATTTTGCATCATAGACATGCGCTCTGTCATAGATTTCGATCCTACCGGACAGGTCTGAAAGGCCTTCTTTCAAAATTCCCTGGGATTCTGGTTCTTTATTACCACAAAGCAGCAGTACGACCGGAAAGCCGGGCCGTTTTGGAAGTTCTTCTCTTAAAGCTTTTACAATTCCATGGGCATGGTGCCACTGTTCTTGATTGGCCATCATGAATCCGGCAAGAAAATATCCATCGATGTCAGGCTGTGACATGATAAGTTTTAAAACGCGATAGACCTTAGATGCCGTGGGGTTTCCGCTGGTATCGGCATAGTCGGCAACTTTAAGCCCCACCTTATTGAGTGCATCGACACCCATAATGGCGGCTCCACCGCCAATCCCGTGGTAACCTACATAGCCACCGTTTTTTAGGTCTTCCGGCGGAGCCATTTCTGCGACATAGCTGGTTCCACGGAAATCGGCCTCCTCAAATTTCCAGGCAATAAGGTCGAATTCCGTTGGTTCTTTGACAAATTCCCGACCGATCTTGACACCCAACTCCGGTTGTCTGAAAACAGCCTGATCGTCGACCTGAAATCTACAGTCTGCAGCAATGGCCTTGCCTTCTTTTGTCAACACGAGCGGATTGATTTCAACGGATCGGCAGTCATAGCTTCTAAAAATACCGAACAATTTGTATGTGATGTCTGCCAGCTGCCGGAGCGCACCACCTTTGATGCCCAAAGAGCGGACCATATTAAGCGTGTCATACGGTCGAAGACCTCGCAGGACATCCACATTCATCATTGCGATTTTGTCTTCGGGTACCGATTCGATCTCCATACCGCCCTCGGCACTGAACATCAGAACCGGTGCCCTGACATCGCGGGCTGAATTGATAATCACTCCCGCGTAAAATTCTTGAGCAATGTCAAGTTTTTCTTCAATCAATACTTCTTTTACTTCCAGTCCTTTTACTTCCATTCCAAGGATCTCCGAGGCAATTTTCTGTGCTTCGTCAGGGGTGTCTGCAAATTTGACGGCACCAGCCTTACCTCTTCCCCCGGCCCAGACCTGTGCCTTCACAACCACCGATTTCCCGATTTTTTCGGCAGCCGTTTTGGCTTCCTCGGGCGTTTTTACCGCCTCTCCCTGGGGAATGGGAATTTTCGCTTTTTTGAAAAGCGCCTTTCCCTGATATTCAAAAAATTTCGCCATACTGCCTCCCTCTTCTTTTTGGGTTATTATGGTGTATATTTAGCTGGTAAGACCATTTTGCAATTGCTCCTTAACAACAAATTCTCATTGGTGTCAAGCACTTTTTGGTAAGCGAAAACGAAGGGACGACGCCCCGATTGGAATGCCGATGATTCCGTTTTTGGCGGGGTTGAAAAGTTGGAATGGTGGAATGATGGGTCAGAAGGAATTAGATCCATTTTTGATTGACAAATTACTTTAAATATTGTTTATAAATCAATTCAAAATGGTAATATGGTAATATGGTCAGTCCAAAATATGAGGGGCTATGGAAAAGCAGCTTTTCAAACCGATTCAGCAGGAAAAACTCTCGGTAAAAATCATGAATCAAATAAAGCGGTTGATTTTAGAAGGGGAGCTTAAGCCCGGGGATCCTTTACCTCCTGAACGTGAGCTAATGAAGCTGTTGAGTGTCAGTCGTCCGTCCATTCGTGAAGCACTGAAGTCGCTCGTCGGAATGGGGTTACTGGAGACGACACAGGGGAATCGAACGGTGGTAAGGTCTCTGGCATCCGGCCGAATGATTGAGCCCCTTCATCATCTTCTCAAAGACGACTTCAACATCGTTTTTGAGATCATCGAGGTTCGGAAGGCCATCGAAGCTTGGAATGCTTACTACGCTGCGAAACGCGCCACCCCTGAAGATATCGCACGGCTTGAAGAAAATATCGAATCCATGCGAATACAATTGGAAACCGGTGGATTCAGCCTCGAAAAAGAAGATGCTGATTTTCATCTTGCCATCTCCGAGGCAACCCACAACAAGGTTCAAACCCATATCATGTTTACGATCTACGACATTTTAAAGAACTCCATCGGAAAGTATTATAACGATATTGATCATAAGACGGTATATCGACAGCATCTTAATGTTGTAAGTGCCATAAAGAAAGGGGATTCTGATCTCGCGCGAGTGAAAATACTAGAGCATTTAGATTATGTGGAATCGCGAATAAAAGAAATTATCGAACCCGAATCACAAAAAAAGGTCGAATCGGGATAGCGGATTAGATATTAATGAGGGTAATCACAGACAATCCCGACTACGCGAATCAGCTTCTTGGAAAGCAGATGAGGTGGGCAGAAGGTTCACGCTCCTTGTACGAAAGCGGTTTGCAACAGTTATTACATCGACTGTTTCCGAAGAAACGGTTATATAGAAGCAAAGAACCTTCCGATCATGTATGGAACTATATTTTAGCCGTGGAATCGGCACCCGAGTCACAGTATGATATCCTCGTTGAACTTTCGCAAAAGCATATAACACTGCCGGATACCTTGCTGTGTGTCGCGGGGGCAGGAAAACGATTTCATGGATTTAAGAATCGACCATGGGAGAGTCTTGCAGGAAATATTCATCTTTCGATTTTTGTGGCGCCGAACAAAGCCATGTCTCACCTGGGCGCAGCATTTATGGTGCTACCGGCGGTATCGGTGGTTCAAACAATCGATACCATCGCGTGTCTTGAGAATCGAGCCTCCATCAAATGGGTGAATGATATTGTCGTAGAAGGGGCCAAGGTTTGTGGCGTCTTGGCGCATACCCAAGCGGTTGAAAAGACCATTACTGGAGCCGTCCTCGGGATCGGGTTAAACGTTGAAACGACACCCAGCGTTGTTCCGAGTCCATTTACCCCCAAAATAGCTTCTTTATCAGAGTTTGTCGAAAATAACTCGGCGTGCAATAAAAGTTCCATATTCAGTGCCCTGACTCGACTTCTTTCGGTCAATTATTTAGCGCTTTTAAATGGCGGTTATCCAGCGCTTTTAGATCTGTACCGCAAACGGTCCTGTGTCATTGGAAAAAAAGTGACCATATGCCATGATGATTCGTGTAAGGAGACCGTAACCGGCAGGGTAGCAAATATTGGTGAGAATATAGAGCTGTATTTAAAGGAAAGAGATGAGCCGATTGTCCGGGGGCGACTGATAATGAGTGCGTAAAGAACAAATCGGATAATACACAACACCGGCCGATAATATTGAAAATCTCCTTGACACTACTCGGTTGAATTAATATATGACTTTTTTTGTTTCCAACGTAAAGTAAAGCGTCTATGTTTGGATTGTGTTTGATGGTTTCGCAAAAAGTCGAAAAACACGTTTTTACGTCATTCCGGCAGATTCCGGGTCGAGTCCGGGAGGAATCCAGTATATTCAATGACTTCTGGATACCGGTCGAAGCTCCCGACTTCAGCGGGGATCAAGTCCGGCATGACGGTTTTACGACTTTTTACGAGTTTATCATGTTTGGATACCGACAAATTGTGATTTGAGGTTTAAATGATGGAAATCAATCTTTTTATGATATGTGTATCGTCCTTCGTTGGTGTATTCTTTGTACTCACATTTCTTGCCGTTTCCATGCGCCTGATAATCATCATTTTCCCCGAGAAAAAAGTCATACCGCCAGACGATGCGCCCATTTATGCAGCGATTAGTTCAACTTATACCCAACGTTTTCCGGGAACGAGAATCAGTAGGATCGAAGAGATAAAAAATAACCAGTAATTTAGGAGGGCAGATGATTTATACAGAGAAACCGAAAAAAATACGCGTGATGCTAACCCCGTTTCGAGACGGACTTCAGAGCTCGTTTGGTGGAAAAGTTCGGATAGAGGATTATCTGCCGGCGATGGAGTTTGCCGCCAAAGAGATGGGGGTTCGGCATATGGAATTTGGCGGTGGTGCAAGATACCAGGCCCCATTTTTCTACCTGGGGGAAGACCCCTTTGAAACCATGCAGAAAATGAGGGAAACCGTCGGTCCCGACGTGGATTTACAGATACTCACACGTTCCATTTCCGGTGTTACCTTGCAAGCACAAAACTACGACTCACTGAAGTTGCAGGCAAAGTTGATGCAGGCACATGGTACGACCTGGGATCGGAATTTTGATTATATGAACGATACCAATCTGCTGGTTAAGACCGGTCGCCCCATCGTTGAATCCGGCATGCATCACCAAGCATCCATTGCGTTGATGGGACTCCCCTTTCATTCTGACAAAGTTCATACCGCAGATTTCTATGTTAATATCGGAAAAAGGCTTCTTGAGAGCGATATTCAGATTGACAGTATTTGCCTGAAAGATGCCAGTGGAACGACGGATCCGAAGACCTTTTATGATACGGCAAAGGGTTTAAGAAAAATCATGCCCCCGGAGATGCCCCTTTGGGCACACACGCATGACACAGCGAGTATGGCCGTCGCCCAGTACATGGCTTCCATCGCCGGAGGTGCGGACGGCATCGATCTTTCCGTTCGGCCTCTGGCCAGCGGTACCGTACAGCCGGATATCCGATCCATGGCTCATGGTCTCAAAGGTACGGGGTTTTCGCTTGATTTGGACGTGTCAAAGGTCCAAGAGCTTGAAAACATATTAAACGAAGGGATGAAAGAGTATGATTTTAACCCGGTTACCACCATGGCCGATGCTCGGGTAATTGCGTTCCCTATGCCGGGCGGTGCGATCGGCCCTAACGTTCACATGATGGTAAAGGCCGGATTGTTGGATCGATACAGCGAAATCCTAGCCGAATTCCCCGTTGTGGTGGAAGCCGGTGGTGCGTGGACCAGTGTGACGCCGGGAAGCCAGCAGTATTGGCTGCAGGCTTTCAACAATGTACTTTATGGACGATGGAAGACAATTGAAAAAGGCTACGGTCGGGCGGTACTCGGATACTTCGGGAAAACCCCCCTTCCATCGGATCCGGATGTGATCAAAATAGCCTCCGAACAACTCGATATGCCACCGTTTGAGGGTGATCCATTTGATGCTGTTTCGGATCATATTTCCGAAGCCAAAAAGGCGCTTGAAGAAAAGGGTTTGCCGGTTACCGACAAAAATACGTTTCTTGTGGTATCTGCAATGGTTCCGGGCAAGAAATTTGAGGTGAACGAAGGCATGCGGCTGTTGCTCGGAAAAAGCAAAATCGATGTACCATTGAAGAAAAAAGAAGAACCTTCTGTCGAAGTCCAACCAACGCCGGCTGTTCCCGTGCTTGCACCCTCGGATATGGCACCCATGACCACCAAGTGTACGGTGGTGGAAGGCGGCAACACACGATGTTTCATGGTAACAGTTGAAGCTGCCACCGGGACGGATGCTCCGATACCGGCGGCAACAGCAGCCGCCCCACAAGCCGCCGCAGTTGCGCCCGCTCCAACCACGGCACCCAGCGGCCAAGAAGTCCCTGTCTATTCGACTTTCGCCGGTGCCGTCGAACTGGTGGATATAAAAGTCAAGACCGGGGATTCCGTTGCCAAAGGCCAGGCTGTGGCTGTGGTAGAAGCCATGAAGGCCACACACGACATCAAATCGCCTTACGAAGGCACGGTGGTTTCCATTCAAGCTGAAATTGGAGATGAAGTGGATTCCTCTAAACCGATACTCACGATCGCCACAAAGGGTTAGTTCATGGAAATCTTTCTGAAGTTGATTGCAACATCCGGATTCTATAATCTGACGTTTGGAAACCTGGTCATGTTTTTGGTGGCATCCACCCTTATTTTTCTTGCCATCACCAAGGGATATGAACCCTTGCTGCTGATTCCCATTGGCTTTGGAATCGCACTGGCCAATCTGCCATTCGGCGAGATGGGCTCTTATGCCGATGGAGTTATGAATTTTATATACCGATCTGGAATCAAGACCCAGCTGTTGCCACCGGTCATATTCATGGGAGTCGGTGTTCTGACCGATTTTAGACCGCTTCTCGGAAGACCGTTAACCTTCCTGCTCGGAGCTTCGGCACAACTCGGTATTTTTGCCGCAGCCATGGGGGCAGCCTATATATTCGGGTTTACGGCCAAAGAGGCGGCAGCCATCGGCATTATCGGCGGTGCCGATGGCCCGACATCCATTTTTCTTGCCTCCCGGCTCGCGCCCCATCTTTTGGGACCCATCGCGGTGGCAGCCTACAGTTATATGTCGTTGGTTCCCATTATTCAGCCACCGATTATTCGGATGCTGACCAGCCGGAAAGAGCGGGGAATCGATATGCCCCAGACCCGACCCGTTTCCAAAACGGCAGTGATTATCTTTCCGATTATCACGGGGATTCTGGCATCTTTATCCATTCCGTCCTGTGCACCCTTAATCGGTATGCTGATGTTCGGAAATCTGTTGCGAGAGTGCGGTGTCACCGAACGGTTGCGCAAGACCGCCGGAAGCTCCCTGATCGATATCGTCACGATTTTTTTAGGGCTGGCCGTGGGCGCGACCATGGACAGCGAGCATTTTCTGAATTGGAAGACGATTGCCATTTTGATCATGGGGGCCGTTGCTTTTGCTTTCAGCACAGCGGGCGGTGTTGTATTTGCAAAGATCATTAACCTGTTTTTACCTGCGGGTAAGAAAATAAACCCCTGTATCGGCGCTGCCGGCGTTTCAGCGGTGCCCATGGCCGCGAGGGTTGTCCAGAAATTCGTATCTGACAGTACCGAAGGAAGGGTCAATCCCCTTATGCAAGCCATGGGTCCGAATGTTGCAGGTGTCATCGGGTCCGCAGTTGCCGCAGGTGTATTTCTATCCCTCCTTTCTTAATACGACCTTACCGGCAATAATCATAAGTCTTATTCAGAGCTTGGATACAATTAGAAGGAAAACCTGTCATGACGGTAAACAATGGACGCCATTTCCTGCAAATTCCCGGCCCAACAAACGTTCCCGATCGGATTTTACGCGCCTTGAGTCGCCCCACTATCGATCATCGAGGTCCTGATTTTTCTCGAATATCACTGGAAATATTGGACGGGTGCAAAAGGATTTTCCAAACCTCGCGTCCGGTGTTGGTTTTTCCGTCTTCAGGAACCGGTGCATGGGAGGCCGCCATCGTCAATACGTTGTCACCCGGTGACAAGGTGCTCATGTTCGAGACCGGTCATTTTGCAACCTTGTGGAGAAATAAGGCGGTACGGCTTGGAATCGACGTGGATTTTGTTCCAGGTGATTGGAGACACGGGGTCAATCCTGATGCCGTGGAAGAAAAGCTTTTCGCGGACAAAAATCACCAATACAAATCGGTCATGGTTGTCCACAACGAAACCTCAACCGGGGTGACCAGTCGCGTACCGGAGATACGAAAGGCCATCGATCACGCCAAACACCCCGCATTGTTCATGGTCGATACCATCTCTTCCTTAGCCTCAATCGATTATCGCCATGAGGAATGGGGCATTGATGTTACGGTGGGGTGTTCCCAGAAAGGTTTGATGCTGCCCCCCGGTCTTGGGTTCAATGCTGTCAGCCAGAAGGCAATAGAGGCGTCTAAGTCAGCAAAGCTACTCCGGTCCTATTGGGAGTGGAAGGCAATGCTTGAGATGAATCAAAAAGGGTTTTTTCCCTATACGCCTGCCACGAATTTGCTGTTTGGTCTATGGGAGTCGATTCAAATGCTTGAAGAAGAGGGGCTGCAAAATGTTTTTAAACGGCACGACCGGCACGCGGAAGCCACTCGCAGGGCGGTTCGGGAATGGGGGCTCGAAATTCTTTGTGCCGATCCGCGGGCATACAGCAGCTCTTTGACCGCCGTGATGATGCCTGACGGACACAGCGCGGATACATTTCGAAAGGTCGTACTGGAACATTTCAACATGTCGTTGGGCAATGGATTGGGAAAAGTTGCCGATAAAGTTTTCCGAATCGGCCACCTTGGAGATTTTAACGATTTAATGCTTGCCGGAACCCTGTCAGGAGTGGAGATGGGACTGTATCAGGCAGGTATCCCCTATAGAAAAGGTGGTATTGCCGCGGCACTGGCGTACCTTCAAACAAATCGCATGGATAGAGTGAAAAGATCACCAGATCGCTAAAGCTGTGGATTAGAGCCGGTATTCAGCGTCCGGTTATTTGGATACCGATGGTTGTTAACCTTTATGAGGGAGAAGGTGTCATGAAAAAAGTTTTTACATTTGTTTTTGTAACGGTTTTCGTTCTTTCCGGATTGATTATGACCCATGTCAGGGCACAGGCGCTTGAGTTGAAATTTGGGCATGTGGGGGCGCCGGGGTCATTGTTTCAGATTTGTGTCGATGAATTTGCCAAAAGGACCAACGCGACGTTCGGCGCAAAAGGCAACGTAACGGCTTTCGGATCCAGCCAGCTTGGCAAGGACAGAGAACTGTTACGAAAACTGAAGCTCGGGACCGTAACCTTTGCTCTACCGTCCACGGTGATGTCCTCTGTGGTTGACGAGTTTGGTCTTTTTGAAATGCCTTACCTCGTGAAAGACCGAAATCACATGCGCAAGATCAGAGACGAAATCTACTGGGTAAAACTGGAACCGGCGGTTGAAAAGAAAGGCTATAAAGTGATCGGTATCTGGGAAAACGGATTTCGCCATATTACGAACAACGTTCGACCGGTTAATCTTCCGGCGGATTTAAAAGATCTGAAACTGAGAACCCCAAAAGGTGCATGGCGAGTGAAAATGTTCAAAGCCTATGGTGCGAATCCAACCCCCATGGCATTGTCAGAGGTCTTTGTTGCCTTGCAAACCGGTGTTATTGACGGACAGGAGAACCCTTTCGCGCAGATTTACAGTCAGAAATTTCATGAGGTTCAAAAATATTTGTCGCTGACCGGACACGTCTACACCCCGGCATATGTGACCGTCGGTGCGAAGGCGTATGCAAAACTGCCTGCAGATGTACGCAAAATCCTGGAAGATACCGCTCAAGGAATGCAGGAATTTGTTTATGAGACCGCCGAGAAACTGGAAAAGGAACTCCTGGAAAAAATGAAAGGTTCCGTTGAAATCAACGAGGCCAATAAACAAGCGTTTATCGATGCCAGCGGCGCGATTTATGAAGAGTTCGGAAATTCTGTTTCCGGCGGAGCGGATCTTGTTAAACAGGCTCAGGGTTTGGGTAAATAGAAGGACAACGTTTCCACAAGATGCGAAGATGTGTTGTTGAAGTAAGATTCCGTTTAAAGCGAAGCAGAAGTGGGGAACACTGATTTGATTGTGACCAAAGGCCTGCATTGGGGTGCTATCCAAAAGCATCTTGTCCCTGGAAGTTTACGAAAATCATCGGGGTTCAAATCTCATTTGACTTCCATCCGTCTATATAACCGTTTGGAGGTACAATTTTGTATTCACGATTTCGCCGTATCTTTCACTCATCACTAGAATTTATCGTTATCTTTCTGATGGTTGTGCTGACGCTTATCGTGGTGGTTGCGGTCGCCTATCGTAAGGCCGGTGCCTCGCTGAGTTGGTACGATGAGGTTGCTTCGGTCCTACTTGCCTGGCTAACTTACTATGGTGCTGCCTTGGCGGCGCTGACTCGAGGACACATCGGTTTCAATGGCCTTTTAAACGCCATGAAACCGTTTTTGCGGGTTGCCTTTTTAATCATTGGAGAGGCCTTTATTTTCAGTTTTTTCATACTCCTTGCCCTGGTCGGTATCAACGTGTTGGAGATTCTTGAAGGAGACTCCCTAACCAGCCTCACCTGGGTGCCCACCCGATTAACGCAATCGGTGATACCCATCGGGGCGTTATTATTTGTAATCTCGGAAGCCATCAGTTTGCCTGAAGTTTGGCGACAGGCCAGATCCCCCCGAGGGTTTGCCGCCCACGACGACGTCGAAATACCGCAGGAACCGGCAGCGGGTATATCGGAGGTCATACACCCGTGACGATCTTTTGGATGTTTATCGGTCTATTTGCTCTGATTTTGATTAATGTCCCTATTGCGGTTTCGTTGGCGGTGGTTGCCGTTGTGGCCATGCTTGCGACGCAGGGGATCGATATTTTGCCCAATGTCGCACTGGTCATGTTTGACGGTGCCACAAAATTCCCGCTGCTGGCCATCCCACTGTTCATATTTGCCGGCGCCATTATGAACACCGGCGGGATCTCACACCGGCTCATCGCGTTTGCTTCAGCCCTCATTGGTTTCATTCGAGGCGGGCTGGCCATGGTGGCCATTGCCACGTCCATGTTTTTTGCTGAAATGTCCGGTTCGGCGGTAGCGGATGTGGCGGCCCTCGGGTCCATCTTAATACCGGCAATGAAAAAAAAGGGATATCCGGGGCCATTTGCAGCCGCTGTTATGTCGTCAGCCGCCACGATTGCGGTGATCATTCCTCCGTCCATCCCGATGATTCTTTATGCGGTCATGTCGGACAGCTCTGTCGTTCAACTCTTTGTCGCCGGAATCATACCCGGTGTTTTGTGCGGATTGGCCATGATGGCCCTGTCTTATTGGTTTGCGGTAAGAAACGATTATCCGGTGGAAGAAGCCTTCCAATGGGGAAAGTTGTGGCGAACGTTTAAAGCGGCATCCTGGGCGTTTCTTTTACCGGTGATCATATTGGGAGGAATATTCGGCGGGTTCGTCACCGCAACAGAAGGCGCCGGACTGGCGGTGGTTGTGGCGATTATCCTTGGCGGTCTTGTGTACCGGGAACTCGATTGGCCCCACCTGAAAGAAGCGGTGATCGAAGGCGGGATGTCCACGGCTGTGGTGATGCTTCTGGTGGCCTCTTCCGCTCTAGTCGGCACGTATCTTACGGAGCTTCAGGTACCCCAACAGCTTGCCCAGAAGATTATGGCATTTACGAGCAATCCCTGCGCTGTTTTGGCATTGCTCAATATATTTTTCCTGATTATCGGCTGTTTCCTGCATTCAGCTGCGGCCATTATACTTGT
>JAHEHB010000467.1 GCA_024644775.1 Deltaproteobacteria bacterium | reverse complement strand
CGTGGGGGAACTATTTAATTAAAATTAATCCTTTGCGGCAACCGCAAAGTAAATTTTAAAAAATAGCATTAAAAGTAGGTACATCCCAATAGTAATAAGATAGTTGTCCATGTAATGCTAATCTTTAGTTCCCTAAATTTAAAAAAAAGTTTAGCACAATTCCTATAAAGTGCACCATTTTATCGATGAAATGCATAAAATTTACCAGATTTTTAACAAAGAAGTCATTTTATGGGCTTTGAGTAATCTATTTCCCACTAAAGCAAGTGATGTTTAAATAATCGAATTCTGATGACGCCAGCTTAATCATTTATCGAATTGAGATTTCGATCAGGACCATATGGATACGGATTAGGCGTTAATCATAATTTAACGACGCATCGGCCTTAAAACCAAAATTACCTTTTACCTTTATATCTGTATAGTCGTATTGCTAGGAACACGACCTGTGCATTCTTGATATTCATGCAGGAATTACCCATAGAAATACAGTTGAGTACATTGCCGAATGAACCTGGGGTTTATCAGTTCTATGACAAATCGGGCCAGATCCTCTATGTGGGGAAGGCAAAAAACTTAAAAAAAAGAGTTGCTTCTTATTTTACAAAGAATCATGATAGCGGGAAAACCAGATTGTTGGTCAGGAAGATCTCATCTGTTAAACATATTGTTGTCCGGACAGAATCCGATGCGTTGTTGCTCGAGAACAATCTTATCAAAAAATATAAACCCCGCTACAATGTATTGTTGAGGGACGATAAGTCTTATCCCTGGATATGTATTAAAAATGAAAGGTTTCCGAGGGTTTTTGCCACCAGAAAACTTATCAGGGACGGTTCAGAGTATTTTGGGCCCTATACCCGGATGAAAACAGTTAAAACGTTGCTCGATCTCATACGGGATGTGTATCCGCTTCGTACCTGTAATTATGATCTTTCTGCGGAGAAGATCGAAGCCGGCAAGTACAAACGCTGTCTTGAGTATCATCTGGGAAATTGCCTTGGTCCTTGTGAAGATTTGCAAAGTGCAGAAGACTACCATAAACAGATCGATGATATCCGCCAGATAATCAAGGGAAATTTTAAATCATCTATTCATTATTTTAAGAAGCAGATGAAGATCCTGGCATCTCAAATGCGTTTTGAAGAGGCACAGCGCATCAAGGAAAAGATCGAGGTGCTCGAGATGTACCAGGTAAAATCGACCGTTGTGAATCCCAAAATCAACAATGTTGATGTATTTACCATCGTATCAGACGAAGCATATGCCTATGTTAACTTTATGCAACTCTCACATGGTGCCATCGTAAGGTCGCACACCATGGAGATCAAAAAGAAACTCGATGAAAACAACAGAGATCTGCTGCAATTGGCCATCGTGGAATTGCGCCAGCGGTTTAACTCTGAATCCAAAATAGTTTATCTTCCTTTCCCGCTGAGCCTGCCCGATGACTTAAAGGTTGTTCTTCCCAAGCTTGGTGATAAGAAAAAATTGCTCGATCTCTCGGAACGCAATGCTAAATTTTTCAGACAGGAGCGTTTTAAGCAAGTCAAAATTGCCGACCCCGATCGGCATACAAACCGACTGATGGCTCAGATGAAGCGCGATCTTCGACTCAATGCCGAACCCAGGCATATTGAATGTTTCGATAATTCGAATATCCAGGGAACAAACCCTGTAGCGGCATGCGTGGTATTTAAGAACGGCAAGCCCGTAAAAAAAGAATATAGACTTTTTAATATTAAAACCGTAACCGGTCCGGATGATTATGCGTCTATGGAAGAGGTGGTTTTCAGACGTTATAAACGGCTGTTAAATGAGGGGGAACCCCTACCGCAGCTCATCGTGATAGACGGAGGTAAAGGACAGCTGTCTTCGGCCTTAAAAAGTCTGGATATATTAGGCTTAAGAGGGAAGATCGCAATTATAGGCATCGCTAAAAGGCTGGAAGAAATCTATTTCCCAGAAGATCCCATACCCTTGTATCTCGATAAGAAATCCGAATCGTTAAAAATCATACAGCAATTGAGAAATGAAGCGCATCGGTTCGGGATTAACTTTCACAGGAACAAAAGAAGCAAGGCAGCGATAAATACAGAATTGGAAATGATCGAGGGTATCGGAGAAAAGACCGCCAGGGATCTGCTGAGACATTTTAAATCTGTGAAGCGTGTTAAAGAAGCCTCATTGGAGGATCTTTCCGAAAAAGTGGGCATGGCCCGTGCGCGTAAGATCTTCGAAAACTTTAATGGATGAGATGGGGACTGAATACATATCGTTTTTTACTGTTCCTTCTTGGTTTAGTGGGTTGCTTTACGGTCGGAGCTCAAGATGACGGAACAGATCATAAGCCAAAAATCGGGCTTGTCCTCAGTGGAGGTGGTGCAAAGGGAATGGCGCATATCGGGGCTTTAAAGGTTATCGAAGAAGCGGGGGTAAAGATCGACTTCATTGGAGGCACCAGTATGGGGGCCATTGTCGGGGGACTGTATGCCTCAGGTTATTCAGCTGCTGAACTGGATTCGATCTTGCGTTCCACAGATTTCAATCAGATCATCCAGGATAATTTCCCAAGGGGAAACAAGACATTTTATGACAAGGAAGATGCTGAACGTTATGCGCTAAGCCTTCCCTTCGATAATTTTAAGATCACTTTTCCAAAAGGGATATCCAGCGGTCAGAACATATACAATGAATTGGTAAAACTGATGTACCACGTAAGAGATGTGGAAGATTTTAATCGGTTGCCGATTCCGTTTTTTTGTATGGCTACGGATGTTGTCAACGGATCCGAGGTAATGATTAATAGGGGATACCTGCCCGAGGCAGTACTGGCAAGCGGTGCCTTTCCCTCGCTTTTTGAGCCTGCAGAACTCGATGGCAGGACCTTGATAGATGGTGGTGTATTGAATAATTACCCGGTTGAAGAGATCCGGGCTATGGGGGCAGAAATTGTCATTGGAGTAGATGTGCAACATAGCCTGAGGGATAAGGAAGCGCTGAAATCTGCCTCTGATATTCTGCTGCAGATCAATAATTACAGGACAGTAAGCGCTATGGAGGAGAAAGCAGGGCTTACCAACATCTATATCAAACCCGATATGCAAGACTACTCTGTGATTGATTTCGACCAGATCGATAAGATACTCAGCCTGGGCGAGAATGCTGCCAGAGGAAAATGGGATGAGCTAATTGCACTTTCTGGTAAAGATAATATTGCGGATCGTCCTAAAGTGAGAACAATCGATTCTGTTCAGATCAGCCGTTTGGAAGTGGAGGGAAACCAAAACTATACAAGAGGCTTTGTGAAGGGAAAACTGCGATTTGACATGGATGAGAAAATCAGTTTCGACAAATTGAAACAGGGGGTTAATAATTTGGCGGCAACCGGAAATTTCATCAGTGTACGTTATGAGTTGACCTCCGAAGACAAAGGAGACCAACTTAGAGTGATCCTTAGGGAAAACCCCAACAAGACATTACTAAGATTAGGGGTTCATTACGACGATCTTTATAAAACAGCTGCACTCATCAATGTGACCAGAAAGAATCTGTTGCTAAAAGATGATGTCGCCTCTTTCGATTTTATGCTGGGCGATAATATCCGCTATAATTTTCAGTATTATGTTGATAAGGGTTCCTATTGGAGTTATGGGATTAGTTCACGACTAGACGAATTTAAACAGGAGATCAATGTTGAGGTTTTTCGGTCTAATTTGAATATTCAATCAGGGCCTGCGGTCAACAAGATAAATCTGGACGTGGCTGATGTGACCAACCAGATCTATATACAAACTGCCTTGCGCGAAGAATTTGCCTTACGGCTGGGCCTTGAACACAAATTCATTTCCTACAGTACAAGGACCCTAAGCGAGATAACCGATCCTCCTGTGCTGCCGGAAGCTTCTTCAGAAGTACGAACTTTTTTCGAAAAAAGCCATTATTTCAGCACCTTTGGAGGCCTGGTACTCGACACCTACGACGATCGCTACTTTCCAACTAAAGGATTGTACTTCAACGGAGATTTCCACCTATATCTTTTTTCTTCCGATTTTAATGAAAATTTTAAGG
>JAHEHB010000123.1 GCA_024644775.1 Deltaproteobacteria bacterium | reverse complement strand
TGAAGGGATAGATGGTATCGTGGTGCAGCATTCGGCCCTGACGATCAAGGCAGACCACCTTGCATCCGGTACGGATGCCCGGATCTGCGGCCAGCACATTTTTCTGACCAAGGGGCGGGGCAAGCAACAATTCCCGCAGATTGTCCGCAAAAATTTTTATGGCCTCCAGATCGGCTCGCGCCTTTGTTTCCAGACGTATCTCGGTTTCCATGGCGCAGGATAAGAGTCTTTTAAAGGCATCATGGACAACCATCTTGACCTGTTCCGAGGTTTGACCCGGTCCTTTTACAAAAATGCCTTCCAGCACAGACAGAACCTCCCCCTCGGGGACGCTTATTCGGATCTCGAGGAATCCCTCTTTTTCACCCCTTCTCATGGCGAGAACCCTGTGGGAGGGAGCTGACGAGGCGGGTTCCTGCCAATCAAAATAATCTCTGTATTTCGCGCCCTCGGTCTCTTTGTCTGTCCTCACCTTTGAATGGAAAAGGCCTTTTTTTCTGTAAATGGTCCGGATCCTTTCCCTGACATCCCCGTCTTCGTTCACCCACTCGGCAATGATATCTCTGGCGCCGGTTAGGGCATCTGCCGGGGTATCCACCTTTTTTTCCGGATCAACAAATGCGGTGGCCTCCGAAACAGGATCCTCATCTCCCTGTGCAAAAATTACCTTGGCGAGGGGTTCCAGCCCCTTTTCCCGAGCCATTGTACCCCGGGTACGACGTTTCGGCCGGAACGGCAGGTAGATATCTTCAAGCGTGGAGAGGGTTTCAGCAGCCAGAACGCTCTCTTTGAGACTGTCTGTGAGCAGTTTCCTTTCTTCAAGGGACTTTAAAATGCTATCCCGGCGTTTGTCCAACTCCCTTAGTTGGGTGAGGCGATCCCGAATGGATCCGACGGCAACTTCGTCCAAAGAACCGGTCATCTCCTTTCTGTACCGGGCGATAAAGGGAATGGTGGCACCCTCATCGATGAGAGAAGCCGTGGCCATAACCTGCTTTTTTTCGATGTTGAGCTCTTCGGCGATTCTATTGATGTGTGTTTGCTGCATATATTTGATTTCTCCAAAACATAATTAAATCGCCTCTCTAATTGAGTTTGAGCCCAAATTGCTGATATTGTCTAAATTCTTGGTCACTCGATATGAGCGTCAATTTTTTTTGAATCGCCTGCCAGATGATTATACGATCAAAAGGATCTTTGTGCGCAAGTCTTGGAAGCTTATGAAAACTCGCTGCCTCATGGGAATTTATCGGTAACACTTCAATACCCATTTTCTGAGTAATCTTAGGTAGATCTTCGGGCACTGAGTTCGTCAATTCGAGTTTTCTCAGGGCGTATTTCAAGGAAATCTCCCAAAAACTCACCACACTGACGGATATATCGTTTTCAGCGTCCTTTATTTTCTCTCTTGCTGATTTGCTTAACTTTTCAGGATTGAAAATGGCCCATAAAAGACAATGAGTATCAAGCAAATATCTCATGAATGGAGCAACTCCTCATCAGTTATCTTAAAGTCATCATGTATGATGCAGGTGGCATGCCCTTTGAGAAGGCCTAACTTCCTTTCTCGTTTTTTGCTATAACGTGAATAGGGAAGAAGAACCGCTACTTTTTCTCGCTTTTTACCGTAACTAATGACAATTTCCTCCCCTTCGCGAACCTTCTCGAGGATTTCAGAAAACTGTGCTTTTAGCTCCCCAACGGTCATTGTCTGCATTTTTTCCTCCAGGCGATAATATTACAGCAAAGATAGATTTTTTCTTGACAACTTGTCAAGAAAAAATCTCCTTCATACTGTTCATGTTTAAGCGGGAGATTTCCACAAACTCCCTATAGACCGAGGATGCGTTTGGCATTTTCCGCGAAAATCATCTTTTTTTCTTCATTGGTAAATGGAAGCCGCATGAGCTGCTCCGACTGCATTTGGAGCTCCAATGCTGGAAAGTCAGTGCCGAACATTATTCTCTCGACGCCGATCTTTCGAAAGATCCGAATGACGTCCTCCTCTGCGAGGCTCCGGTTAGAGCAATACGGAATACGATCTGTCGCGGCGAATCCTTGGGAGGTATCAAAAAACACATTTTTATGTTGGCGCGCAAGCTCAACTCTCTCATCCCACCAAGCTGAACCAAGATGAGCCAGAATAATGGTAAGTCGCGGGAATGCCTCGGCGACCCTGGACCAATTCTTTGGTTCAGCAAAGTCCTTACCACCATTGGCTGCCGGAGCGACCACAGGGGATGGGAATTCAACCAGTACGTGGGGTGCCGGCCATGGTCCCGAATCGGCAAGTATCGGAAGACCCAATTCCTGGCACTTTTCATAAGCCGGCCAGAGCGCCTCATCATCCGGAAAGAAGGAGAACATTCCCGGGTGCATCTTTATGCCTTTGGCGCCTTGGTTTGCCCGAAGTTCCACCTCTTGAGCAATGACTTCGGCCTCACCCAGCTCCTTTGAGATGCAAGAGAACGGCAGAAGCCTGGGGAAGCGTTTCCCGACCTCACATCCCCACTGATTGAATTCCCGCATAATCGGCGCAACCTGTCCGGCAAGGACTCTCTCTTTTCCCCGTCGTTCTTTTTCCGGCAACCCTTTCAACTTTGCCTTCTCAACGAGAGGTCCTCGATACTGACGAGGAATCAGCGTCATAAAAGCGATCCGTGAGATACCAGCCCTGTCCATATACGCTATCACCCGATCCGGAGTCGCATACCGATCCTGCTTGCGTCTTCCCGGAACCAGAAAATACGTTTCCTCCTCGTCCACCGTCCGAGCCAGATGGGTATGAACATCAATAATTTCAATATTCTCCATAATTAACTCCTTATTTTTCCATATGGTGCGCTATTAGATTCATACTTCACATATTACAATCGCTTGTGGAATCTTTGCAATACCGGGTGTGAGAATTTTGGAACTACAATTGACAATTTTCAAGATTTAGAGATAAATTACACAAGTTTCGCACCCCTTTTTCTCGGATAATGGATGCAAGACGTACATCAACAGGGACTCGAGTAAAACTAGGGGTGCGAAACTTGTGTAATTTAATAAACCGAACGAGGTGTTCATCTGATTGATGGAAATATGCTTGCTATCATCATTTAAACCCTTTAGAACATCCACGATGATATTAAATATCAGTAAGTGTCTTTTCCGGAAAGGCAACCGCTCTGAACGGATGGAAGGCGATATCGCCTAGATTGGATAGGATAGGATCAAAATGAAGCTATATAAGGTTGCAGCTTTTTTGCTATTTATAATGATTGCCGGTTGTACGGCCGTTTCAGACATGGTGCGAACAAACAAGTTTGGTGAGACAACCGATAGTTTTAGCCAGGCGATGCGTTGGTCCAATTTCGAAGCCGCCATACGGTTCAGGAAAGATGCGCAATTGGGGAAAATTCTTTCCGATCGTGGAATGTTAAAACGGATAAAAATTACCTCTTATGAAATTATACAAACCGTACCATTAGAGGACAAAACACAGATTCGTCAGATTGCTGAAATTCAATATTACAAAATCGACGATGTGGTTGTGAAAACCCTTTTGGTTCATCTATTGTGGGTGTATGATCCGGCACAAAAAAAATGGAACATCGATGATGGATGGCCCGAGTTCGAGTAAAACATGGGGTCTATATTCAACAGGTATCGAATTTATTAAACTTGATAAGAAAATGCTATAGAAATTGGGCTAAACATCATTGTGTTGGTTTGGTATCTTCTATACTAGGCTTGTATCTGATTTTGTCTACGTCAAACGTCTTTGCAGAGCGATCCGATGTTGAGAAGTTTGTAACCACGCTTTATCAACAGTGTTTAGGTAGAGATCCTGATCCGGAAGGCCTGAATTATCATGTAAATCGCTTGATGAGCGGTGAAGTTCACGGCGCTGACACTGCGGGTCAATTGTTATCTAGCCCGGAGTTTACGAATCGAATTTTAACAAATGAAAATTTTGTGACAACTTTATATCGATGTTTATACAGCCGAGAGCCGGAGAAAAATTACAACTCTTATGTTAAGAAATTATATGATGGTGTCAGCCGCAATGAAATATTTTACAAATTTGTCAATACACCAGAGTTTAAAAATTACTGTGATTCTCATGGCGTGTCTGCATTTTCTCCGGCCCTTTCGATTTTTTCGGATCGGTTTTTTGCAATACTGAGTATTGTGGCATTAATTTTGGTATCTTTTTTGATTTATTTGTTCAGTAAGATGGATGAACGGGATTTTTCTAAAAAGCACCCGCAATAGATATTTTCATTTTTTGGAACAATGTTGAATAAAATGGAAAATGGCCGGTTTTTAGGTCTCGATTTAAGCACCCAGAGTCTCACTGCCGTTGTCGTTGAAATTTCAAATGGAGATATTCAGCAGACTGCCCTTACTTTTGACGAGCAGTATCCGGCCTACAAGACCCAGGGCGGCGTTATTATTGGAGATGATCCGACAGTGGTTCATGCAAACCCCCGTATGTGGGTGGAGGCGGTCGATGATATCTTGGATATATTAAAAAAAAAGGGCCTTACTAAACAGATTCGGGCCATCGGTGTCTCTGCACAGCAGCATGGCAGTGTTTATTTAAACGACCGGGTTTCACACCATCTCGCCAACCTTGAACCGTCCCTGTCTTTAGACCGGCAACTTCATGATATTTTTTCAAGAACGACATCTCCGGTGTGGATGGATTCGAGCACCAACGAAGCATGTGCGGAAATTACCGAAGCGTTGGGTGGCGATAAAAAAGTTGCTGAACTTACCGGGTCACGAGCCACTGAAAGATTTGCCGGCCCACAAATTCGAAAATTCTGTAAGGAAGATCCTCAAGGCTATGATCAAACGGATCATATCGCATTAATCAGTTCTTTTGTGACCTCTCTTTTGATCGGCCGGCTTGCACCATTAGACGCAGGGGATGGTTTTGGAATGAATCTGGCAAATGTCCAAACCGGTCAGTGGAGCCAGGAAGCGATAGCGGCAATTTCCCCTCGTTTATTACAGCGACTACCCGGGTTGAAAACAAAAGATGAGGTTGTTGGAGGGGTTTCAGAATACCTGGTTAGGCGGTACGGTTTTGAACCAAAAACCCAAGTGATTGTTGGCTCGGGTGATAATCCGTGCAGTCTGGTCGGTATTGGTCTTATTGGAGATACAAAAAGAAACGCCATCAGTTTAGGCACCAGCGATACCTATTTCGGATACTTACCCCAATTGAAATCCAGTGAGGCATCCGAAGGACACATTTTCGGTACGGCCGATGGCGGTTATATGGCGCTGTTATGTTTTAAAAATGGGAGCCTCGTCCGAGAAAATGTAAAGAACCGTTTTGGTTTATCGTGGAACGAATTTTCGGAAATCCTTTTGAAGACGCCCCCCGGAAATAACGGGAATATCATACTTCCTTATTTTTTTCCTGAGATTACACCGCTTGTATTAGAACCGGAGATCCATAGGTTCGGTGGATTTTGCGAAGAAGATAAAGAGACAAATGTTCGCGCAATTGCAGAAGCGCAGATCATGTCCATGTATCTTCACTCGAAGTGGATGGGACAACGTCCCCAGACGATTTTGGTAACGGCCGGCGGATCTGAAAATAGAGGGTTACTAAAGATTATCTCAGATGTATTTAATGCCGAGGTTCAGTCGTTTGAAGTTAGAGATAGTGCAGCATTGGGGGCAGCCATCCGGGCAGCTCACTGTCACCTAAACAACCAAGAAATAAGCAAACGCTGGAAAGAATTGATAGACCCATTCATTCAGAATAAGGTTGCTGATATTGTTCAACCAGATAAAGACGCTGTTGAAATATATCATGGAACCAACGGATTGCTAAACCTATATGCGGTATGTGAAAAATATGCGCTGGGATCGGGCGAAAATCCTGAAGAGAGGATTGCGCAATTCAGAAAAACCCTTAGTTAGTGCCCATCCAGAAATGGCTAATTTTCGCAATATCGGCGTTGGGCTCCGAATTTTAATCCTCAAAATACTCAATGTATTCCTGTGGTTAAAATTCTCGCCCGCCTTGATCTTGCAAAAATTCTCTCATCCCTGGACGGACACTAGTTAGAATTTTAAAAGGAGGATATGCAATTGAAACCGGAAATGACACCTCGCGAACGCGTCATGGCGGCACTCAATTTACAGGAACCGGACCGTGTTCCAATCGATCTTTCACAAGCGGGTGGTGACGGCATCACGGCAGCAGCGTACCACAATCTTATAAAATATTTAGGATTGCCGGATCGTGAAATCCGTATTCATACGAAACTGGCTCAATCAGCGCATGTGGACGAAGACGTCCTACACCGTTTCAAAGTGGATTTTCGGCGAATCGACATCGGTGCACCGGACCACTGGAAAGATGAACCGGTCGGGGAAGACGGGTATAGAGACGAATATGGGTTAGTGCGGAGGCGGCCTAAAGGCGGTTTTTATTATGATATCGTAGAATCGCCCATCAAAGAAGACACGCAGTCGGCTATCGAACGTCATCGGTGGCCGAATCCGGATGATCCCGGCCGCTATCGAGGTCTTCGTGAGCGAGCCCGGGAGCTTCATGAGGAGACGGATTTTGCAGTGGTTCTCGTGGTAAATTGCGCATTTTTCTTGCGCTGCGCCGAACTTAGGGGCTGGGAAAACTTTTATATGGACCTGGCCGGAAATCCGAAGTTCGCCTGCGACCTGATGGATCACTACTTGGATATCCGATTGAGAATAGCAGAACGTGCCCTGGAAGAAGTCGGCGAAAATATCGATATTGTTATGGTCAGTTCTGATGATCTGGGGATGATTGACCGAACGATCGTCTCGCCTCAGATGTACCGGGATTTGATCAAACCCCGGCAGAAGCGCTCATTTGACTTTTTTAAGGAACGTACGGCTGCCAAACGTTTTTATCACTGCGACGGCGCCATATACCCAATTATTGAAGACTTAATTGAAATTGGGGTCGAAGCGCTAAACCCGATTCAGGTTTCGGCTGCCGGAATGGGGGATACGGAGAAGCTTAAGAATGAATTTGGAGACCGACTCACCTTTTGGGGGGCTGTCGACACTCACCATGTTCTCCCATTCGGTACACCAGAAGATGTTCGCGATGAGGTATGCCAGCGGATCAAAGATCTTGGCTCTGGTGGTGGATATGTTGTGTGCTCGGTACACAACATCCAACCGGAGGTACCACCGGAAAACGTGGTGGCAATGTTTGATACCGCCTATGAGTGCGGTAAGTATCCGTTAGCGTAGTCTCGGCACAAACGATTTTCTATACGTTCGTTTTTGTGTAATGACGTGCTATAATTCGTCCTCAACTTCATTTGAAAAATGGACCTCTTCAACCTTTATAGCGTCATTTGTTGCTTTTTGAATCGTGCAATATCCGGAATGGAGAAACCTTTAAAATGATCTGTCATATTGACAAAAAACTCCCTTTTCTGGTTTTGTTATTTGCGGTTTGTTTATTTTTCTTTTTTTCTTTTTCCTTTGCGCAAACAGATGACACAAAGCCCCTTACCATTGTTATTCCTGAAGAAAGCATCAATCTGGTCGCCGCTAATTTATTACCCCATGCGATCCCGATGGGTAACAATTTTTCAGGAGCGCTTTGGGTTCAAGCAATTGATAATATAAAGATAGGAAAAAATAAAATTACATTTTTCCTAAATATTCTTGGAAAAGATATTGAGTTTTCAACAAAGATCGGCAATCAACCCATCAACTTGCAGCTTGGCGAGGCAAATGTTTCCGGTAATTGTGAGGCTTCGTTCCGATATGATAAAGAAAAAAAGTTACTTTTTATTACACCGCGAATTAGAGACATGGGTAGCGGGAAAAGTTCAGCACAAGCGACAGAGGTCTTAATGCCATTGATAGAGGGACTAAGCGGCATCGAGTATCCTGTTGAAATACAAAAGTTAGAACCCATAAAAACGGAGCTTCAAAATAAAGCTCTTAAAATTCATTTTGATATTTCAAATATCTATAGTGAAAACAATAAGTTGTTTGTAGAGATCATTCCCTCTGTGGAAACCAAACCAATCAAAAAGGCAAAAAAATAATATAAACTTGCCTTTTTCGAATATTTAATATATATTTTAAAATCGTCTGGATATTAAGAATTGTTTGCCTTTTTTGCCTCAAACGACCTGATTGACATTACAAACAAGGCCGGTTTCAAAATTGCGTTAAAGGAGGCGAGATCATGATAAAAAAAGAGCGCGCATTCTCAGAGAGACGCACCGGAAAAGATAGACGAAAAATATTTAATCTACGTAGATTCCTGTACAAAGGGGAAGAAAAAAGAACCTTAGATGAGCGGAGAACGATAGATGAAAGAAGAAACGGATGGGTCCGCGTCAATAAATGGTCCAGTGTATTTCTGTGGGATTTGAAAATCGCGAAATTTTTAAGATAACCCCATCCTATTTGTTCCGTTTCCGCCAACTTTTTGAAGGCAGAGTCAGAAATGGCTGTGCCTTTTTCGTCAGCATCCTCTTACTTTTTAGGCCCAGCCTCCCCCGTCCCCGCCCTGGGACGGTATCTTCGACAAGGGGAGGCGCTAACATTCCCTCATTTTTTCAGCTTTAATGCTCGGATGATATGGGCGATTCCTCTTTTTTCCAACTCGCGGTAAAAATTGTTCAAAGCAGGATGTTCTGTATCCGTCATTAGATAGCGAATTTTTTCCTGGATATCTTCATCCGATAGGCCTCGATTGAGGGCCTCTCTTACTTTATTAATAATGTCCTCAACATTATTCATCATCTCATAGAGTGTTGCCCGACCTGTAACATCCCCGTGGCCCGGCACCAACGTATTGAATGAAAGCTGATTTATGTTTTCTAAGGATTGGGTCCATTCAAGCGGTTCTTCGGCTTCATGGAAAAAAGGGGGGATACCGTAGACCACATTGTCCCCTGTAAACAGCACACCATCAGGCTCTACTCTTACGGCCACCGTGTGGGGAGTATGTCCTATAAAACGTTCGAGATGGATCGATACCGGATCAAGGAAAAGGGAAAGTCTCCCGTCAAATGTGATTGCCGGTTCTTTGACTTGAAGTGTTTTAACCCTTTCTGCACCTTCCGGATCGGACCAGGACACCCGTTCTGCAATTTTTTCTATCGGCCCGAACGTGTTTAAAAAAATTCCCCGAACCGCCCGGTGTGAAATAACCTTCCCGGGCAGGAACGAGGCGCCCATAAAATGGTCCAGATGATGATCCGTGGCGACAATCCAGGTGATGTCTCCCAGGTCTCTTTCTGTGATGTCTTTTAAGAGACGATCTTGATCTGAGGGATTCATTGGTGTGTCGACCAAAACAAGCCCCTCATTTGTAGTAATGATCCCTAAATTTGCACCAAAATATTCAGTTTCGACCCAGACGTTTTGGCTTATCTTTTCCATTTGCAGAATCCTCCTTTTGGTTTTGACTTCGAATTTATAAATTTCGATTATGCATATCCTTTGATCGAGGAATAGGGTTCAAAATGTTATTTATGTCTTTTAAAATAGTCCAGTTTTATATTGTTTGAAATTGTACTTGACAGTTAATGTAGTACGTACTACATGTGATTAACTTTCCATATTAATCTGTTAATCTGAACAAGGGTAACCATTATGAAGCAACTCATCAATATCCGAGAAGCCAACCAGCACCTTTCGCGCTACATTGATGCAGTTCAGGCCGGTGACGAGATAATTATTACGCGTCGTGGTTTACCCGTAGCCCGATTGACCGCCTTTGCAGAATTATCGGAACTTAGTGATGAACAGAAAGCGGCACGTAAGCGCAGCCTTGCACGCATGCGGAAAGGGTATTCTTTAGGGAAGCAAATGCCGAAGCGAGAGGTCTTACATGAAAGATAGGCGGTTAACACTTGATACTAATATCCTCTTCTATGCGATGGATCGAGATGCAGGAGTGCACCATAAACTGGCATTAAAAATTGTTGATCGTGCATCAATCTTTGATTGTGTTTTAATTCTGCAGTCGCTTTGTGAGTTTTATGCCGCCGTAACCGGAAAAGGCAAAATGCCTTCACGGGAAGCTGAAGCACAAATAAATGACTGGATGGAATTGTTTCCTGTGGTACCAGCATCATCAAAATCATTAGTCAAAGCCCTTAAGGCCGTAAATGAACATACGCTTTCTTTTTGGGATGCGATGTTGTGGGCTGTGGCACGTGAGGCGGGTGTAACGATGCTTCTAAGTGAAGATTTTCAGCATGATCGGACTATGGATGGCGTCCAGTTTTGTAATCCCTTCAAGCTAGATAACCCGATAGACTATATTTTCAAATAGGGGGCTGCATGATTTAACGTTTAAAAATCCCCGTTTTTCATCTGGAAAAACGGGGTTTTTGTATTTGGTATTCAGATGATCAAACTAAAAAATCTACATAAGACATACACAATGGGTAGCAATGAGCTGCATGTCTTAAAAGGTATTGATCTGAAAATTGCTAAAGGCGAACTTGTATCCATAATGGGTCCATCCGGTTCTGGAAAATCTACTTTTCTGAACATCATCGGACTGCTTGATACCTATGATTCCGGTGAATATCAGCTGGATAATCGGGTCATAAAGCGAATGAGTGAAACCCAGGCAGCTTATCTTAGAAATCGATTTTTTGGTTTTGTTTTCCAGTCCTTTAATCTGATTCCCTTTAAAAGTGCGGTGGAAAATGTTGCCCTTCCGCTGTACTACCAAAAAATAAGCCGCCGCAAGCGCAACGCGGTTGCACTGGAATACCTCGATAAGATGGGTATGCGGGACTGGGCGGATCACTTACCTGGTGAGTTGTCCGGCGGGCAGCAGCAGCGCGTTGCCATCGCCAGAGCCATGATATCTGAACCCAAAGTTATTTTAGCCGACGAGCCAACAGGGGCACTGGACACAGATACTTCTTATGAGATGATTGATCTATTGAAAACCATCAATCAAAAAGGTGTTACCGTCATAATCGTTACCCATGAGCATGATATTTCCGCCAAGACTGTTAGGACGATTCGATTAAAAGACGGGATTATAGAAAACCATGAAGCACGCTGACTTTCCTGGCTCGCTTTAACAACGTGGAGGTAAGAAGAAACAGAGAATTCGTATCAATTTTGTTATCATCAACATTCAGGGTGATATCAGATGCTATTTGACATCGATAAATTACAGGAAATTTACAGCACGGTTCGTAAGAACAAATTGCGTACCTTGCTGACCGGCTTTAGTGTATCCTGGGGCATTTTCATGCTCATTATTTTACTCGGTTTTGGCACCGGCATCGAAAATGGCGTCAAAGCGGAGTTTAAGAATCGTGCTACCAACAGCATTTGGGTGCACAGCGGACAAACCAGCAAACTCCACAAAGGGTTACAACCCGGACGACACATTCAATTTACCAATGAAGATTACAAAGAAATTAAGTCATCTATAAAAGGGATTGAGCACATCACAGCCAGATTTTATTTATGGAATAAAAATCTCGTCACTTATAAAAATGAATACGGTACCTTTAATATCATTGCCGGTCATCCGGATCATAGATATTTGGAGAAAACGATCCTCGCTGAAGGAAGATTAATCAACGAAATTGACGTTGAGCAGTTTCGCAAGGTCACCACGATCGGTACGCTGGTTAAAGCGCAACTTTTCAAGAATGAATCGGCGCTCGGGAAATACATCAACGTCAACGGTGTGCCGTTTAAAGTTGTCGGTGTGCATTTCGACGAAGGATCCGATCGGCCATTACGGTTGCTTTATCTGCCGATTTCAACGGCTCAGAAAGTGTTCGGGGGCGGTAACCGGATTCACGCCTTGATGTTTACCACCGGCACGGCAACGATAAAAGAAGGTCGGAAAATGGAAGGACGGGTCCGGGAAAAGTTGGCCGCACGGCATAATTTTGACACCGGCGATGAGAAGGCGCTTAGAATATGGAACGGCCTTAAACAATATCAAAAATACATTAATTTGTTCAGCAGCATCCGAGTATTTATCTGGGTGATTGGCGTCGGAACCATCATTGCAGGTATTGTCGGTGTCAGCAACATTATGCTCATTTCCGTCAAAGAGAGAACCAAGGAACTGGGAATTCGAAAGGCGCTGGGGGCCACACCATGGTCGATTGTTAATTTGGTTTTAACGGAATCCGTTTTGATTACCTCCTTTTCGGGTTATATCGGATTGATTGTCGGTGTGGGCGTCATCGAATTGACATCATCCCAGATACCGGCGGTTGAACTTTTTCAAAATCCCCAAGTAGATTTTAAGGTCGCGATCGGGGCCATCGCTCTGCTGGTCTCGGCCGGTTTGATCGCTGGATTTGTGCCGGCCAGGAAAGCCGCCCATATTTTACCGGTGGAGGCTTTGCGAGATGAATAATAAAAATAATAGAAGGCTTAATGATTTTTGATAAAGACAATTGGCTGGAAATAGCCGGTACCTTGAAACAGAACAAATTGCGTTCCTTTTTGACCGCTTTTGGGGTGTTTTGGGGCATCTTTATGTTGATCATCATGGTGGCGGCGGGAAATGGGTTGTATAACGGCGCCATGCACGATTTTCAAAGCCTGGCCACCAATAGCGTTTTTCTTTGGACGCGGCCGACCACCCAGCCGCATAAAGGGTTTCCCCGCGGCCGGAAGTTCAATTTTAGTAATGATGACATTGTGGCTCTTCGACAACACATTCCTGAAATTGAGTATATTGCCCCCCGCAATCAGCTGGGCGGTTTTAGACAGGTTACGAACGTCACCAGGGGATTGAAAAATGGTGCGTTCAATATTTATGGCGACTACCCGGAAATTGCGTATATCTCGCTCATGGACATCGCAACCGGCCGATTTATCAACCCGATGGATTTGAATGAAAAACGTAAAGTCGCTGTTATCGGTACCAGAGTTCGTGAAATTTTGTTTGACCCTGATGAGGATCCTATTGGACAGCCAATCCTGATAAAAGGCGTCTATTTTAAAGTCATCGGTGCATTTGAATCCAGAAAAGAAGGCGATGAGGCCGAAGAGGAAACTCAGGCGATTTTTATCCCATTTACCATCTTCCAACAGGCTTTCAACTACGGTAACCTTGTAAGTTGGTTTTCGCTGACTTCCAGGAAGGATGTGCCG